>BQIY01000311.1 GCA_021604265.1 Nitrospirales bacterium | reverse complement strand
ATAGAAATCACCTTTACCATCAAGTGAGAGGTAGAGTCCTTGAAATTCCTTCCACAGGCCCCAATAGGTTCGAGAAAGACGATTAAAGTCTGGAATTATCAAATACTCATAAATCACTCTTCCCACTAACGTCCGATCCTTCCATTGGAGCGTGGCTGGAGCTGCCCCCATCCACATCTCTCCTCCATCGTGGGTTCGAGAGGATAATTTCGAGATAGCAGAGATTGTCAGTGATAATGTATTGGGTTCACTGATAATAGTGATCCCAGTTTCAGGACTGCCATGAAACTGAAATGTCGAAGAGTCAGGAATGGAGAGAAGGTCTTTGGCAAGATTATCATATGAACCACTCCCCTGCATCTCAACCCAGCCTTGCCGCTCGTCATGAAGCATCACAAAATGTTCGGCCTGGTAGGTCTCATCATCTTTCCCCCGATTATTGTCCAACGCCAATGCGACATGCCCATGAGCATCCTCGCCAATAAATGAAAAGTAATCAGAAACATAGACTAAGGATGTCTCTAATGCACGACGAGTATGTGCCGAACCTTCCGAAAGCTGAGCCGCGAAGACGTGCGGAGAAGGAAGCCAAACAACAATCAAGACGAGAGGAATGGCGAGGAGCCGATGACAGGACGTGTCGCGATGTTGCGACAAACAGATTAATAAAAAGATAGACAAAAAAGAAAGGTGGGGAAATATTAGAGTCGTACTTGTAAACTTTCTTATAACCGCGTAGCGAATATCTCCCCATCCAAAAGGACAGGGAGATATGACAAACTCACAGCCAGCTCACATAAATCGGTTAGACGTCACGAGCCCAGACTCACCGCACAACAAAATGCACTCGTCGATTTTCCTGCCAGCACTCCGCAGTCGGTTCGGTACAAAACGGCTTTTCTTTTCCTAAACTCATGACGGTTAAATTCTCACCGGGGATTCCCATATCAACCAAGTAATCCTTCACGGCTCGTGCTCGACGTTTCCCAAGAATCATATTATAACTCTCGGTGCCTCGCTCATCACAATGTCCTTCAAGCACAATCGTCCGACCCGCCAATTGCGTTGATAGCACATCTGCATTGGTGGTCAATTCAGGAAACTCATCTGAACGCAGTCTAAACCGATCGTAATCAAAGAAAACATCTTTCAACGAATGAAGGATCTCTTCTTTTTCTTCATCAGACGCCATGTCCGGTTCACTGGGAACAAGCTTGGCGATCTCCATTGGCTCTTCGTTGAGTTCAAGCTCAGGGGGCGATCCGCTAATCTCTTCAGGCATGAAGGAATCCGAAGATTGCCCCTGGCCTTCTTGGGGCGTAGCGAAAATAGATTGAGACCGCCCTTCATCTTGCCCAGGCAGCTCAGTCGGAGAATTCATCGACGAAGGACTGCCGAACTCTGCGTTTTCACTCGCAACCTGAGAGGCATCGATGCCGTTATCCGATGGCTGAATTGACTCTTGTGGTTGAGCCACGCCTGCCTGTTCACTCATTATCCGAGTTTGTGATTTCGCACTACAGCCACCCATCACCACCATCACGAGACCTAGGCTGAAACTGGCTAAGACGCCCTGCTTCACATTCATCATACTCTCTTGTCCTCCTCAAAATACGACAATTTTCAACTTAGTGCAGGCTATGGAATCAAGACTTCCAAGTCAAGACTCTTCGCGTAGTTTCCTGCCTTCTACACATCTTCACTCCCATATTTACATAGAAAAGAGCCTAAGCAAACCCAAAATGTATCTTCTGCAATCAAACTGACCGTCTCATGGGTCGTGATACAATCGTCGGTTGAGCGTCACCGCCGACAGACGTGAGAAAAATTCGGGAGCGGATGACAAAAAAGAAGGAAAAATATCTGAGCACAAAGAAGAAGATCAACTAAGAAGGAAGAAGAAATTGACAAGTACCGATCAGTCCATCAGTCAGCACTCCTGCAGGGTCTTGCCGGTATTCGATAATGATCTGTTCTTGTTGTTTGGTCTCAATACGCGGGTCATGCAGAATATGATCCGTATCATTTAACTGATGAATCATCTCAATATCAGGAAGTCCCTGACCCGTAAAATATGTTTGCGTCACAAACTCTGGGTACCCTTGCGCACGAATGGAAAAATGTAAATGTGGCGGGCGGTACCAATCATTTGCGGCAGGATAGAATCCAGGGAGAATCGTTTTAAATTGAAATCGTCCCTGCGCATCCGTTTTAGCTTTTCCCCAATATTGAAAAAACTCATCATGCACTCGCTCAATAATATTTCCTGTCTGAGGATGCCGAAAGCTCGCTTGTGCCGTCTCATCTCTTTGATGATTATATCGGCCCGAAAAATTCGCTTGCCAAAGAAAGACTAATGCTCCAGCTAACGGCAGACAAACAGTCGCCTGTCTCGGCTCTTGAGTGGATGCCTGCAGAACCTGTCCCTGAAAATAGATGATCTGTCCATTCGCAATTCCCTTTTTTCCTTGAATAGAGGTCAAGTCATTATCGTTGGCCTCAATAAGTGATAGGTCTTCATTTTGACTTTCTCGAATCGGATGCGAAACCACATGGTCGTATGGAAAATAGGGACCACGGGTCTGACGAGGCGTCGTGACAGATGGACAACGCGCCGCAAATCCAACTCCGGAGGTAACCAGTAACCCGGCCGTTCCGATTCCAACTTTCAACAATGACCGTCGTGTAAGCCGAAACGAATCAAACGGTAGCCCGGAGGCACCCTCGGAAGAGTGCTTGACGTGCGAAACACCATGATTGCGTTCAGTCATATCTCACGCTTTGCCCAAGAAGGAAAAAACACTCTCACACTATCACTGAGAAAACGAAATATTCAAATCCTGAATCTCACGATAGGGAAGTAACCAAATGAGCGACTCATCGTGAAGATCCCCAACTTGAATTCGGTTCCCCCACGGATCACGAAAGTCACAGCGAAAATTTGGGTGAACGGATAATCCATATTTTTCCGTAATCTTCTCTCGAACTTCAAGAATTTGCGCTTCATCGCGAACCATGATTCCAAAGTGCTTCATACGATCAGGCTTTAGTTCCTCAACTTCAAAGATTGCGAGGAATTGGTGTTCCCCTAATTTACACCAGGCCGCCCCCTCCCCACCTCTGAGCATTTCAAGTTGAAAGACATCGCTATAGAACTCAACAGCCTTTTGTGCATCGTCAACTTCGATCACAACATGATTCACTCCATAGACTTGAACAGCCATACGCATCCTCCTTTTCATTCTGCTTGTGAGTCAAGACAACCATTTGCCTATCAACTCCATGACCATTGTCTGCGGTTTTTCTCTCAACAATCAAATGAAGCAGCACGCCGACTCCAATCTTCTTTCACATAAGAAAATTCCTCTGACGATCATATTCATTTTATAACAACACGAACTCGTTCCATTTTTTGCACTGACTGTACGTCAAACCCTACAGTTGAACTAAAACCCTATGCTGGTGGGTCATATTGAATATCAAGATCCTTACAAGCCGTTAAACATGTAGGGTCCTTCCTACATAATCCAATTGAAAAATTTAAAATTTTCGTACATTTCATCACATAAACAATTGTTTTATATGAATATTAATAGGATGAGGCTGACGTGGAATATTTATTGCGTTGTTTATAACCAACGCTGCTCAAACCAACACATAAAGAGCATGTTTTCCTCAAGGAAGAGGGATTGTTCGTGATTTATCCAAAAGCATTCCAATCCAAACAACAGTACTCTTCTTTCTATAACCATCTTGTTAGTCCATATATTGTGCCTAGGCATGGGAGAAGTGTCACTCATAGCGTGTTGTCCCACAAAAACTCGTCTCTAGGTCGCAGCCTTTGATGAGAATCTAAATGAGACAAGAGAGCCTGATGTCATGTGGAGCTTACTAAAAAATACATTAGACAGCATCAAGCGGAAAGTGAACTTTCATAAAACTGTCATGCACAAGACTCACAGCGCCGAAGTTCCGTTTGAACCAAGCATGAATGATACGCGTACCATGAGAATCCAATTATCGACTGTGTACGCATACCAGTTACTGAAATAGGCGGAGGGACTGCA
>BQIY01000310.1 GCA_021604265.1 Nitrospirales bacterium | reverse complement strand
GGTAAGGACTGCGACGGATTTAATGATGGGACCTCTGGGGATCGAGCGAGTCCTTTGTGCTCCGGAGCTGGATTTTATTGATGTGCTGACTGCCGGAACTATTTCTTCAAATCCTTCCAAGATTCTTCAGTCAGCGCGATTGGAAACGCTTGTGAAAAGTATGCGAGAACAGTATGACTATGTGCTGTTTGATGCAGCTCCAATCCTTTCGGTCGCAGATTCCACGGTTCTGAGTTCTAAGCTCGATGGCGTGGTTCTGCTCTGTCAGAATGAAGGGACGAAAAAACTCGCATTGCAGAGAGCCAAAACCTTGCTCCGTCAAGCGCGGGGGGCACTGCTTGGTGTTGTGCTGACGAATGTGAAGCCCGAACGTCTCTCCGAATATCCCGCAGCAAATTTTAGCGGCGAATTAACTTCTCACGTTTAACCAGCGTGGGGTCATGAACCAATGCGTAATCTCGTAGTCACCCCATATACTTGGGGAGTAATTATCTTGGCGATGGCTTTGGGGGTAGGAAGCGCCTTGATGCAGCCAACATTATGGGTGGTGGCATGTGTTGGGGTGATCATCTTACTGATCGCGCTGCACTCGATGCAGACCGCCTTTTTCCTCTTAATTTTTTCAATGTTGTTTTCCCCAGAAATTGCCGTAGGGGATGCCGTGGGAGGAGGAGTCGGCGGGCGACCGGTGACTTTCCGTCTTGATGATCTCTTATTGATCGTCATTGGATTTACATGGTTGGTGAAAATGGTCGTAGATCGAGACTTGCCGGTGTTCAAGCGGACGCCGCTCAATCGTCCTATTCTGTACTATGTTCTCGTGTGTGTGTTTTCAACGATGGTCGGGATGCTGACCGGACATGTAAATCCTCGAGTTGGATTCTTCTGGGTTCTGAAATACTTCGAATACTTCTTTCTCTTTTTTATGGTCATCAATCATATCACCACGAAGGCTCAAGTGATTCGTTGTTTGGTGGCTGCGTTGGTGGTTGGGTTTCTGGTGAGTCTCTTTGCCATCGGCCAAATCCCGTCTGGTGAACGCGCGACAGCGTTGTTTGAAGGAAAAGTGGGAGAACCCAATACCTTAGGGGGGTATCTAGTCTTGATGATGGCAATTGTCATCGGTTTGATGATTTATATGGATTCACTGCTGATTCGGGGAGGGCTTTCGGTGTTGTTGGTTTGTCTGGTTATCGCGTTGTTGGCCACGTTATCGAGGACTTCATATATCACAGCGGTTGTCTTGGCGCTGATCGTCCTTGTTTCGCATTGGAAAAATCCATTGGTTATCGGAACGGTGTTAGCCGGGGCGCTGGTGTTGGTGCTCTTCGCTCCCTCAGTTGTGACGGAGCGGGTCCTTTTTACCGTCAACCAGGACCAGCATCTCGGACAGGTTCAGATCGGAGGATGGCATCTCGATACCTCGACCTCTGATCGGATTAAAGGCTGGCAGAAACTTCTTTCTTATTGGGTTGAGCGTCCGCTCTTTGGGAAAGGGGTGGCCAGTGTATGGTGGGCCGATTCGCAGTATGTCAAAGTATTAGCAGAAACTGGACTGTTCGGGCTTACAGCATTCCTCTTTATTTCAGTGCGGTTGTGGAGAGGGGCACGGGTGGCTTTTGAGAAGGCACAAGATTCTTGGGAAAAAGGGTTAGCCTATGGGTTTTTACTGGGAATGATTGCCATGCTCGTTCACGCTCTTGCTGCGAATACTTTCAGTATTGTGAGGATTATGGAGCCTTTCTGGCTGTTGGCCGGGTTGGTCATGCTCATTCCAATGCTGAAAAGACAGTCTGAATTCCTTGAGCCAAGTCCGGCCAATGACCAAGCCATTGCATGAATACTCTCGTTCAATGCCAATCTCGCTACAGTTTGGAGACTCGGACGCGATGGCCATGGCCAAGCCTCATTGTCGAGCAAATTGCGGGATGGATGAATGAGCTTCCTGGAGATGTCTGGTTAGATGCCGCTTGCGGGACAGGTCAATTGGGAAGAGTTGTCCAAGGGCGTAAACAAGTAATCGGATTGGATCGTGATGAATGGCCATTGCAGAAGGCCCAAGCCCATCCTTTTTATAGCCTGATCCAAGGGTCGCTCACCACGCTTCCACTTAGCGGTTCAAGTGTCGATGGCATTGTCAGTATTGAAACGCTCGAGCATATTCCCAACATCGAAACGGCTCTGAGTGAATGTGCTCGATGTTTGAAACACCATGGCTATCTGCTCCTGACAGTGCCATCTGTGACATTACGAAGCTTGTGGGATATGTCCAGAAAGAAACACCCAGTGTACTGTTGCGATGAAGAACATGTCAGGGAGTTTTCTTCTGTCGACCTCAAGGGATTTTCTCATAAATTCGAACATTGGAAGACTCTTGAAGGTCGATTCCGTGATCAAGGGTTTCGGGTCCATCGCCGAAGTGGTGCTGGGTTTTTGCTGCCCATGTGGCAGGGTCGATTGGAATGGTTGGAACATGGAATGAATGTCTTGTACCGAGAATCCGTGAATGCTTGGTTGGGTAAACTTCCTGTTTTTCGGAAGTTTCCCTATTACCTGATGTATGTCTTGCAATTCGAAGGAAGAGGACGTAACGGCTAGTGCAGGCCCCCAAAGGCCACGGTCTGAAAGAACTTCATTGATTGAGCGTAATTCTACAACCGCAAGGGGGCAATATCTTATCAGCAATTGAAGTGATACATAGGTGGCTCGGTATCCAATGACTGCATCAACTAGTGTTCTTGGCGAAGTTAAACGACTATTTACTCATTCTGTGATATATGGAATTGCCGGAGTCAGCTCCACGGCTGTGGGCATGGTTCTCGTGCCTCTGTATGCGCACATTTTTACTCCCGAGGAGTTTGGCCAATTACAATTGCTTCAACTGTGGATTTCCATAGCCTCTATCGTCGCTGGATTGGGGCTCACGCAAGCGTATATCAAGGCCTATCATCAGTATCCATCAGACGAGGCGCGCGCACAAACTCTAGGAATGGTTCTATCCTTATCGGCCCTGAGTGCGGGCGTAGTCTGCTTCTTGTTCATCGGACTTTCCGCGCAGACCGTTACCAATCATTTTGTACTTCTCAAAGATCCTTGGATTCTTGGGTTTATTCTGATCTCTATCGTGACATCGATAGTGGTACGAATTGTTTTTCAAGTACTGCGAGCCCAAGGGCAATCTTTGATGTATTTAAAGATGGGAGTGATCGGCTTATTTGCCGGACTGTTTTTTAATGTCCTGTTTGTTTGGGTGTTAACCGGTGGAGTCAAGGCTGTGCTTGTCGCTCAATCATTGTCGGCTATCATTATCATTGCGCTAGCCGGATCATTGTTTGTCTCTGCCATACGATTCTCTCCTTCCAAAGACAGAGTGAAAGAACTGTTGGTTTTTGGTTTGCCCTTGGTTCCCGCCGGGATAGCGTTGTGGGTATTAGAGGGATTGGACCGGGTCGTCATCGAGCGTTTTTGGGGAGTCGCTGAGGTGGGGGTTTACTCACTGGGATACAAGTACGCCATGCTGCTGCAATTTCCACTGCTAGCATTTCAGGCAGCTTGGGCGCCGTATCTGTGTTCAGTGGCGAAGCAAGAGGGCGCGCTGCAGATGATTTCTAGAATTTTGACGTTCATTTCAGCTTCCACCATGATTTTCGCGACCCTTCTCTATGTCGTAAGTCATGAGGTTCTTCCCCTGATTGCAAGCCAAGAGTTTGCTAATGCACAAAGAGTCATTGCCCCATTACTGTTGGGATTTGTCTTCTATGGATTCTATTTCATTATCGTTTCCGGTGTATATATTCATGGTCATACCGGTTCTGCTGCGATCATTATCGGGATGGCTGCATTGGTCAATCTCTTTTTGAATTTTATGCTGATTCCTCGATTTGCTGGCGTGGGTGCAGCTTGGGCCACGGCCGTTTCTTATATGACGTTGGCAGGAATGATGTACAGGTTTAATAGAAAAGATTTTCCAATCTCGTTGGAGATGCGGCCATTGAGTCTTGTCGCGACCGGTTGTTTGCTGGTTGCAGTGCTGAATGATCTGTTGATCGGAGATGGTGATCCGGCCTGGTGGCTGGTTC
>BQIY01000309.1 GCA_021604265.1 Nitrospirales bacterium | reverse complement strand
TGCCCGACTGCCTGAAAAAAATATCGGTCTGACCGTGAACGGGAAGATACTCCAATATGCCAAAAACAGCGTGGATGCAGCACTCAATGACATCGCCACCTCTCTGGAGAAGGGCGCGAACAATGTCCCCATGGTCACGGGTATTTCTGTGGGCACCAATCTCTCGATTCTTCCCGCTTCAGGTGTGAAAGTCCTGATCCAAGTGACAAGAGGCAACAAGTCCAAGACGTATCCTGCCTCCTTCAGCTTTACGAATCCCGCCGCAGGGGCATCGAACCTCCTGAAAATGCTCCTGAAGGATCTGGGGACCTCCTTGTAACACAGGGGATTATGTCTCCAAAGGCATCAAGAACCTTATATGAAATAACTGACACCACAAATACCCGATCAGAAAAAGTTTATCTCAGAGAAACACGAGACCGTCAAAGAAAACCTCAAACCCTGATGAGAAAAGCGAGGCGTTGATCTCCTCGGCAATAAAGTGCTGTTCATGTGCCTAAAAAATAAAGATGTTCATAGGACACCTACCCGATACGATCAGCCTCGCGAGTGCAGCGAGGGTTGGACTGGCATCGCGGTGTTACCGGGCCGAGGCGGGTACTGGCGTGCGTCGAGATAATGCGTCCACAAAATCCTGGCGGCAACCGAGCGCCACGGCGCCCAGCCGCTGGAAAGGAGCTGCTGCTCATCTTTTGTCGGGAGATCCGTCAGGTGTTTCACGTCACGAAGTGCGACGGCCAGCGCCAAATCCCCTTGAGGCCAGACATCGGGACGTCGCAGTGCCATAAGATAATAGATGTCCACGCTCCATGGCCCGAGCCCTGGTATAGACAATAAAATCTGACGTCCCCGATCATCCGGACCATTGGCCACCGAACTGAGATCAAGACTACCGTCGAGTATGCGTGCGGCCAGCCCAAAACAATAACCGGCTTTCTGCCTCGTCAGCCCGAAATCCCTCAACCCGTTGACCTGGATGGCATAGACCGCTTCCGGAGTCATCGTACCCAGATGACCGGTAAGCCGCCGGTACATCGTGCGCGCGGCGGCCAGCGATACCTGCTGCTCAAGGATAATCTGAATGAGAGCAGGGAATCCCGGTACTCGCCCCCACATCGGAGGCTCGCCCAGGCGACCGAGGACAGCCCCCAGATCAGGATCCACCTCCGCCAACTCCAATGCTCCTCTACTCAGAGAGGCCGGCGTCAGCCGCCGGGGCGTATTGGTAGGCAATGGGGTTATCATCAACGAACCTAGTTTCACAATGGTTGCTCAGATAATGTTTGAGCTAAGCGGGGGACCCGAATTACCAGTGACAGTCCACTCGATGAAAGGGCTATGTGCCCTGCTTCTTTGCAAAGTGTCGCTTCAGCCCCGTGCTCCGATATCAGCAGCAAGGCAAGTACGCAGAGCGCTGCAAAGCTCTCGAACAGCATCGTAGTGTTCTGCGAGAATTGATCCTGTTGGATTCTCAGTCAGGATCGCAACTAGTGCGTTCTGGATTGCAGAGTATGCGCTATGCGCGTTTCGAGAAAGAAAAAGTCCGCCTCCACCGACGAAGTACCAATCGCGAAGCGCTTCACTCAGATTGTGTAGGTCCCCATACTGAACGTTCTCGGCCTTCGGCCACTTGGGCAAGACGCGAGTGAGCTCCCAAAGCGGTCGATAGGCAGCGATCCGTTCGCTGTGAAGTACCTCAAGAGTCCCAATGTGGAACGTGGACGAACCGGATGCCGAATCGGTTGATGACGTGGGGGAAAGTTCTTGAACAGCAGCGGATACCTCTGCGGCAACGTTTCCCTGAGGGTAGAGAATGGTCACTGCTCTGAGGTAGGGCGCCACCTTCTTAAGAAGCGTCGCCTTTACCATGACAGGAAGTACTGTGCCCGAAGGGTTTGGATACTTGCGCTGGCGAATGCCAAGTTCCGTCATAGTATAGCTGCCAGGACTTACGGACTCCGGACTAATAAGGAAAACAAAGATGTCGCTGGCCTCTACCGCTGCCTTTATCTTTCCATCGTAACCTCTGCCCGTTCTGAGACCAGTTTTGTCAAAGAAGACGTCAAACCCCAATGCGGAAAGCGAAGCATTGATCTCCTCGGCCTTGGGACGCTGTTCATGTGCGTATGAAATAAAGAGCTTCATGGTACACCTCACGGCTGAATGAAGCCGAGTCCAGAAACGGGTTCGACTTGAATGAAAGTTTAGGCTCGAGCATGGAATGCCTCATTGTATGCCACCCTTCCGGTTGGAACTCTTGCGCCGAAAGAAAGAGCTTGGAAATAGTCGGGTGGGACCTCCGGCAAGACGAGCTCCCGCTCTGCTTTGAAACCAAAACAACCATAGTATTGAGGCTCCCCCAGCACGACGCAACCGGCAGCACACAGCTTCCGCAACTCCGTCAAAGCCTGTTCCATGAGTGCCGAGCCAACTCCCTGGCGTTGCCATTTCGGTTTAACAGAGATGGGGCCGAGACCATACCAGTGACGGGTGCCATCAGAGATGGAGACGGGAGAAACGGCAACATGTCCGACAAGATCACCCTTATCCTCAGCCACAAGAGACACGGATAGATGCGCGGCTTCGCGTAAAGCCTTCACGATGAACTGCTCCGTATGGCTCGTGTTCGGGGCATGGAGAAAGGCTGCGACAATCAGGGCATCGATGGCCGGAACATCAGACTGTAATTCCCTTCTGATCGTGACGCTCATGACGGCAATCTTCTCTTGGCAAACGCCCTCGTTCATGGGCGTCGTGCATGGCAAGACGTTCAAAACAGCGATGCGTGAGAGAACATGAGCCTGATATTCATAGCTTGTCAGGAATGGGCAAGCCATGTAATCGCAGAAATGACAGCTTGTCCCAATACCCGCGTTGGAAGACAATCTTATCATCCAGCACCTGAAAAAATCCGCACCCCCGCAACCCAAGCGGGTCCCGCCACTCAAGAATGGCCCAGTCATCGATTTCAAAAATGCGTTCAACAATGCAGCGCATTTCCGCTCTGGCAAATTCCTCCGCGAACATCCTGTGAATGGCCGCTCGACCCACAACGGGCTCATTCGCCACCTGATGATTCACCGCGTCTTTAGTGTACAAGCCGGCCAGTGCCTCCGCATCGGCACGATTAAATGCCTCCACCCATAATCGAACGACTTCTCCTGGTTTCATATGTTCACTCACTCCTGAATAAAGCCGACCCGCGCTACGGCGTCGGCTTCAATGAATGCTTCTAAACTAACCCTATACACGCATCCCATTGTTATCCGACACGTACTGCCCTCTGACGGCAAGGTAATGCGTCCACAAAATCCTGGCGGCAACCGAGCGCCACGGAGCCCAGCCGCTGGCCAGGAGCTGCTGCTCATCCCTCGTCGGGAGAGCAGTGAGATGCTTCACGTCACGGAGTGCGACGGCCAGCGCCAAGTCCCCTTGAGGCCAGACATCGGGACGTCGGAGTGCCATCAGGTAATAGATATCTACGCTCCATGGCCCGAGCCCTGGAATCGCCAATAAAATCTGGCGTCCCCGATCATCAGGACCACGGGCAACAGAACTGAAATCAAGACTTCCATCAAGAATCCGTGCGGCTAGACCATAACAATAGCCGGCTTTCTGCCTGGTCAACCCGAAATCTCTCAGCAACTCTCGAAGCCGAGATCGAGCGTTTCCTCACCCTTAGGTTGAAGAAATCGTGAGTGCCCCAAAGCTCCCTGAGCCCTACTGTCCCTAGCCGGCATTTAACGAGTGCTGTTTCAACAAGCCGAACATAAGTGGTCGCCAGGACTCTTACTTGGTAATTGCCAGAGATGGGACCGATGAAGAAGGACTTCATCCAGCAATTGGGAGAACCATGGGAATAGTTCGGAATGCCTGGCCATTCGCTAAATATGTTCAGAGACTAAGATGCCAAACTATAGATTATTCATTTCAGTATAAGTTGCCGACTGACCTGGTCAAGCTTTTTGATACCCCTCAGTTAAGCAACTTTTTTCATTGCCCCAAATTGTTCTTCAAAGTCATTTGGACTGATATACCCCAGAGTTGAATGTAACCGATATCGGTTATAAAACATCGATATGTAAT
>BQIY01000308.1 GCA_021604265.1 Nitrospirales bacterium | reverse complement strand
CCTCAAGGGGGTTGGCCTCACGTGAATCATGGGTGCTGAGAAAAGAAAAGCGTTTTAAACCTGTAAACGCTACTTGACGGCAGCCAATAATTGTTTCATATTGGGCTCTTTGAGTTTTTGGAGGGCCTTGGCTTCGATCTGTCGCACACGTTCCCGTGTGACCGACATTGTCTGTCCCACTTCTTCAAGTGTCCATGGTTCATCTTGCCCGAAGCCGAATCGTAGTCGAATAACCATTTGCTCTCTTTCGGTCAGCGTGCTGAGAACACGCTGGACTTGTTGATTGGTTTGCTTTTTCGCCATAGGACATTCTGGAGAAGCGGATTTGACGTCAGCCACAAAGTCCGTTAAGAGCGTTTCGCCATCTCCAACCGGCGTTTCCAGTGAGAGTGGGTCTTGAAAGACCTGTACAGTTTCTTGAACTTTATCAGGGCTAATGTTTAAAAATGTTCCGATGTCTTCCATTTGTGCTGGTGCGGCATGTTGCTGAGTCAATCGTTTGGACACACGGGCAATCTTGTTCGAAATTTCGTTCATATGGACTGGGATACGAATGGTTCGTGATTGATCGGCCAGAGCCCGAGTAATTCCTTGGCGTATCCACCAGGTTGCGTAGGTGCTGAACTTAAATCCTTTGCTATGTTGAAACCGTTCTGCGGCTTTCATCAGACCAATATTGCCTTCCTGAACAAGATCTAAGAAGGCCAGACCATGCCCTGCGTATCGTTTGGCAATATCGACGACTAATCGTAAGTTTCGTTGGACAAGCTCTGTTTTAGCTTGCTCTAACTGTATGCCGGCGGCTTGCAGCTGTTTGCAGAGTAAGGCCGTCTGTTTTGCGTGCCGCCCGTCTTCTTTCTCTAAGATCAACAGCGCGAGTCTGGCTTCTTCAATAGCGGGGACCGAGAGTCCCGTGAGCTGATAAATCTCTTTGAGTTTGTCAATGACTTGTTGTTGAGATGTTGATTTCGGCAAGAGTTTCGCTACGTGCAGACCTTGCTTGACTGTGGTTCGTATTGAATGACTGGCTTGGTCAATACGTTTACCCAGTTCGGATTCCGAGTGACGGTCGAGTAGGGGTTTTGGTCCAAAGGAACGGAAATACAGAGATTCGAGAGCCGGAGAATTGCTTCCTGCGGGCGGCGTATATGTTCGAGCAGCACCTGATGGCATTTCGTCAATATGAGTGTTTGAGAGAGTGGCTTGTGTGTGTTTCATAATCTAGGGTTCCATGGGGTGAATTGTTTCGGCTTTTTCAATTCAAATACAGGCCATATCATTGATCGTTGATAATCATGAAAAAAGCAAAAAACAAGCCACGTGTGAATCGGGGTGAAAAAAATAGTGTATGCACCTTCAATTATCCCTCTCTTGTCCGTTTGGTGTTGAAGAGTCATTTTAGAGAGAAAGATTTCGTTTGTTGCGGTTGTTTTTTTAACATGTTGATATTAATAGTGTTTTTTATGAATCTCGCATATATTTGAGATTGGACACAAAGGAAGACTGAATAATGTCTTCTTGCGGGATTCCCTACTTATGAGTTTCATCGGATGAGTGCGGAGGTTCCTGGAGTCAATAGTAGGAAAAGATTGGAATGTTTGACTCTCTGTTGCAGTATTTGACAGTTTTTCGACGTAATGGCCATAAACAAATGAAAAGTGATGGTGATGGCCGCTCTGTGGGTGGTGTTTGCTAAGGCACGGTAGGCACGACTGGGGAATGATGTTGCAGAGATGACGTTGCTAGATCTGCCCTTTTGGAGAAAAGTGTTGTAGAAATATTGCATGGACTCGTTTCATGCGATGTTGAATTTCGACTTCCAGGTCCAGTGCTCCATCATTCCAGTTTTTCGTTATAAACCCTAAGCGTCGAGCCAAAAAAATCAAGCCATCTGAATTAGACTCCGGCAACAACAGGTCTTGCGCATGTCCTCGAACAATACGAAGTGCATCAATCAACTGACGAAAAAACAAATAATCTTCGTGGAGAACGGTCTCTTCATCAGCTCGAAGAATCTTCCGCTGTTGAAGTGATTTCAATGCCTCAAGCGTATTTGGCGTACGGAGCGATGACAAGCGGTGACCGTGGATCAGCTGGAGATATTGGGTGAGGTATTCAATATCAATAATTCCGCCTGGGCTATATTTCACATGTATGGACTGTCTTGGCACGAGCTCTTTTATTTGTCGGGCGCGGAGACCGAGAGCGATGTCTAACGGCCAGGGTTTGGAGTTATAGACATATCGATCACGATGGGTTTCGACTTTGTGCCCTAAGGTGGTATCCCCGGCGACCAAGCGCAGTTTGATCATGGCTTGACGTTCAAACGGGGCAGCTGAGCCGTGATGATCGTAGTATTTGCAAATTTCTTCGAACGAATTTGCGAGAAGGCCTTTATCCCCATAAGGCCTCAGCCGTGTGTCAATATGAAAGATTCCCTTGTTTTTAGCTTCAATCCAACGAAGGATTTCTTGCACGAGTTGTTCGAAGTAATCAGTTGAAACCAATGGGTGTGCACGGCCAGTAGATTTTTTTATCTCATAGACACATAACACTTCGATATCAGAGGCATAGCCAAGTTCTGTGCCTCCCAATTTCCCCAGACCAAAAATGGCAAATGTGTAATGTGGGATCGTGAGTTTGAGCTGTTTGAATTGCTTGGCGAGAACCTGCTTTGCTTCACGCAACGCATGGGCAAGGACGGTTTCGGCAAGGTTGGTTAAGGCGAGCGAAAAGTCCGGTACCCAAGCAGTATCCAGCATATGCTTCATGTCGATTCGGAATAATTCCTGGTCCTTAAACGTATTCAGGCAGGATCTTCGCTCTTCAGTAGATTGACAGGATTTGAGTTGAGCCGTCAGTGCTCGGTCAAGGTCGGCCTTTTCACGGACAATGGGCCCTTTCAGAAAGTCTGACATGGCCGGTAGAAGATTCGAATGTTGGCGGCGCAGCAGGTCTTCCCAAAGGAAATCACTACTCCCGAACAATTTGGCGAGGTGACCGAGTAACGATGGCTGCCGTAAGAGAGAAAATGTTTGAGAATGTTGTTGGTCTTCTTGGAGATCATCCAACAATTGGTCGAAATGCTCAAGCGCTTTCCCTGGATCAGGTGCCCATGTCAGAAAATGCGAAAATTCTTTGATGAGTGCCGCCGTGGAGGTGAGTTCTTGTTGTTCATGGCGATTGTTGATTTTTCCTCCCGTTCGCCCTCGGACAAATAATTCATTGTGCGCGGTGTGGCCTTTCACTTCTATTTTGGCTTTTGAAATATACACTCCGCGCATGGTGAGGGCATTGGCAAAGGTATACAGAAAGGCTGGGGTATCCGTCGCACGAATTTCCATGACGGTGGTATCGAGGGCACGATCGTTGTGAAATTGGATTTCCACTGGATGCACTACATCGGAGACATGCGGCTTGAGCCGTTCAAGTGTTTCAATCAGCGCACGATTGACAGAGTTGCGAACTTTGCGAAAGTGGCGTTCTTCGAGCAGGCGGATCATGGCGAAGACTGATTCCCGAAAGTGTGTTTGCTGGGTACGGTGGAAGACGCATCCCGGTAACAGCTTGACGTTGAACACATCGACGACTTTTTTTCGAGAAAGCCCACGGAGAGACTTTGCCGCAAGGGCGGGCCCTGCCCCAGTCTGAGAGTGACGCCGGTGACGGTTGAATGATGACGTCTTTGTGGTGACCTGTTCCATCAAGGTATAGATCGTGGCCTGTCGAATGTCGAGCCCGACGGATGATAAAAGTCCGCACAGCATGGAAAACTCGGAATAATAATCATAGGCGACAATCGTTAATTGGTAGATCTGCTTTGGAAGTTTTTTGATGGTAATGGCACATGGAGTCTCAGGTGTGAGGCTATCCACTAATGCAAGATGTTCGATAACGAGATCCAGCGAAAAATGTTCGAAATATTCTGGGTCCATTCGGTGGACAAAGTCCTGGATAATGAGCGGATTAAGCTCAGGGCAGGTTTTCTGCAATTCTTGAATTCGATGCTGTGGTTCCATCACGATAAGAATATACTGAAATGGGGATGCATTGTAAGGTCTATAGTCAGATCGTATATAATAGTCATTCTTT
>BQIY01000307.1 GCA_021604265.1 Nitrospirales bacterium | reverse complement strand
ATAGCCCTGATCGGCGACGAGACTCACGGCATCCAGTTTGAATTCTTTGGAATATTTCTTTCGTGTGGTCAACATTGATCACCTCCGTTAAGTGGATTATCTCTTAACTAGGTGGTATCAATCTATTAGACCACGTCAGCGCTCTATCGGATGTGGGTGCCCAAATCAGTCAATGATGTCACTGCATGGCAAGAGTCAGGGGCCACCGCGAAGGACTTTCAAGCACTCCTGGACGGCGCGGTATCGGTACCGGCCACCGAGCAGGCAGAGGTGGGAAAGGAATCGCTTGATGGCGCTGAAGACCCCGTAAGCGAGATTGCCCGACTCGCCACCCTTTCGCCAATTGAATATGCCAAGGCCCGAAAAGACGCGGCCAAACGGTTAGGGATTGGCCTACAGTTCCTAGACAAATTTGTGAAGGCACAACGCCGCGAACAGGGGCAAGGCAAGACCCCCCAAGGGCAGGAAGTGACATTTCCCGACATTCTCCCCGCGGATGAGGCCGTTGATGGAGCGGCCTGGCTGGATCGTATCACCGCCCACCTGAGACAATTTCTTGTTTTGCCAGTCGGTGCCCCGGAGGCGATAGCCCTATGGGTGTTACATAGTTATGTGTACGACGCGTTCCGGGTGAATCCACGGTTAGCCCTCCTCTCTCCCGAAAAACGATGTGGCAAATCGACGACGTTGGACTTATTGGGCGATCTCGTACCGCGGCCTTTATTAGCCAGTAATATCACTCCCTCATCTCTGTTCCGCGTCATTGAGAAAGTCAGTCCAACCTTGATTCTTGATGAGGTGGATTCCTTCCAAGATGCCAATGAAGAGCTTCGTGGAATTCTTAATAGTGGACACACCAAAACCGCGGCGCGGGTGATTCGTTCGGTAGGGGACGACCACGAACCACGCGCATTTTCAACATGGTGCCCAATGATTTTAGCCGCTATTGGTGGGTTGCCCGATACCTTAGAAGATCGGTCGATCATTGTTCGAATCCAACGTAAAAAACCCACGGCACAAGTAGCCCGATTGACCCAGCGGATCCGTGATACGGACGCCTTCAAAGCTACAGTGGAGGCCATCCGACGGCAGGCGACCCGATGGGCGGCGGATCATCTCACACGATTAGATCGAGTGGACCCCCCCACCATGCCGGAACTGTCAGACCGCGCCAATGACAACTGGTCCGGTCTTCTGGTTGTGGCCGCGCTCTGTGGCGAAGGTTGGGCGAAGCGGGCACACGCGGCCGCATTGACCCTTTCAGGTAAGGAAGCCTCAAGTAGCACCATCGGAGAACAGCTACTTGCCGACATCCAACTTATCTTTAAAGAAAAGGAGATAGACCGTATTTCCTCAACAGCCCTATGCGACGCCTTGACAGCAGACCCCGAAAAACCCTGGGCGACCTGGAGCCGAGGATACCCTATCACGATGATTAAGGTTGCCCGACTTTTGAGCAAACACGGCATTACCTCGAAGCCCCTCAACCTCGGTGGAGAACAACGGGCGAAGGGGTATATGAAGGAGCAATTTGTGGACGCGTGGGAGCGTTATTTGTCTTCTTCTCATGAAGACCAGCTTTCAACTAGTTACGGAGTTACTTCCTGCATGAATAAGGGAGAAAACCCCTATTTACAACTAGTTACGGAAGAGAAGGGTAACTACTTGAAAAACGGCGCTTTAGCCAATACTGGCGCGGATTGTAACTCCGTAACCTTTCAAAACACGAAAACCCGGACAGAAGAAGAAAACGCGGGTGAACCGGGCGTCTTGTTCTATGGCGAGGAGGAGGAATTTGATGTTGACGTTTGAGGCCTTAGCTCCCCTCAGACTCCGAACCCGGACCCTCGGGCGTGTGTCTGTCGAACCTGGCCAGCGGCTGACCTGGCCCGATGAGGCCGTGCAACAATTGTTGGAGAAGATTCCTGAAAAGATCCGTGTGATTGTGGAAGGGATTGAACTCCAGCCGGGCATGTGGATTCAATTTCATAGTCCGCTCTTTGGGGACTGTACGGCGCAAGTGGAAGCGGTTGAAGTTGGCCAAGTGTGGATTGGGCGGCACAGCGTCCTGAAACAACCTCAGCCAGTCAAGATCCCCGTAGCGTGGGTGCAAGGGGTGTATCGCACTGAACGACCTGCCCACACGTAGAATAGGGAGAAAGCGGATAAGTGGTTTCAAATGGGGATACATTCTTCGAGAAAAATTCATGATACAGACAGATAACCGTGTGATCGTAAAAGACCTTGGTCTTCCATTTATAGGTTGGGCGTTGTGCCAACTAATCTCTCGTCCTTTCTTTCGAGAGAATAAAGCAACCAACGAGGGGTACGTCTGGATTGTTCCCCTCTAATTATTTGGAGTTAATATGAGTCATCCAATCCCTCCTGAAAAAACAGGCCAACAAGACGTAAGAGGCGCCAAAGGACAATTTCTGCCAGGGGCAAGCGGAAACCCGAACGGTAGACCCAAGGGGTCGCGTAACCATGCCACCTTGGCGGCTCAAGCCCTTCTCGAAGGGGAGGCCGAGAATCTTGCCAGAGCAGCCATCAATAAAGCCCTGGAAGGTGATGGAGTGGCCCTTCGCCTGTGTTTTGAGCGTTTAATTGCTCCCAAACGGGATCAAGCAATTATCGTCCCACTTTCCGATCTGACTAAGGCAGAGAACGCCATGACTGCTATGGGAGAGGTCATTGATGCTGTAAAGACTGGGAACCTGACCCCATTAGAAGGACAACAAATTTGTGAGTTATTAGACAAATGGCTGAAAACCGTGGAAGTCACCGAGTTTGCTCAACGGCTCGATACACTGGAAAATCAGGTCGCCCAATTTCAATCAAAAACATAAATTTCTATGAAACGAAGTTTCCAAATTCAGCTTAATCGAATTGAGGCACGGATTCCTTATGATTCTTTGAAAAGAGCTGAGGCCGACCAAGCGTACAATGAAATTCTAACCCAGTCAGAACCTGAATCCTGGGAATGGATCTTGACTGTCAATCCAAAGGAAGTGGAAGAATTTCTCCCCCCATCACAACAAGAAAACAATCATTTTCTTGTTGCTTACCTGTTAGCTCACACAAGGGGATGGGACAAAATTGGGATAGCAGTCAACGAATATGCTTGGAGATTTTCATTATATACGGCGGCCCATTGGCATGAGGAGGGGAAAAACGATTGGGGAATTCTGTACCTGATGGGACTGACCCCCGCCCAATTTGAAGCACTTCCTGCCGACAAACGCCAAGATCTATTAGACGAAGCCCGAAACCGTGTGGAGGCGCGACTTCAGGAACTTGGACCCCAAATCGATGCTCTTCGGCACCCCAAAGAATTGTTTCAAGCCATCCGTGATTTGAACCTATCAGAGCTTTGCAAAATTATTAGATAAACTTTTTCCTCTATGTGGTCTATAAACCAAAATCCGTTAGGTGAAAGGCAGGGAGAGAAAAAGCCCGACTCCGTGGGGAGGCAAGCCTGTGCAGATTTCAAATGGAATAAAATTCCTGGGCCTAGTGGACGATTTTGGAACTTTTCGAGTGAACCGACCAGAACCGGAGTTTTTTTCATTCCTCGCGACATAGTTCAAATGGTGCCAAAACAGGATTGTCTAAAAGAGAATTGCCAAGAGATTGAAAATCAAGGCAATCCTCTCTTTCACTCACACCAGAGAGCTTTTTCCCTTTGTCCCAATTTGCCGATCTTCGTCTGGAATCTGCCCTCTTAAGCTCTCTTGCTAAAACCTATTTAACACAATATTTTTTATTCCTCTAGTTTGGTAGCTGGCACGACTACCGAAAAGTATGAGTAACTGTATGATGTTAAAACGTTTTTGTAATTAATCCTTTAACTGTTACCCCCATAGTTGCCCCCATACTCATTTAATCTTCCCCTGGTTTTATGGACACGTCACAAAGTATGAATAATGTACTTGGGAGGTGTCTATGGGCAGAACACGGAGGAGTGACGTGGTCTAATAGATTGATACCACCTAGTTAAGAGATAATCCACTTAACGGAGGTGATCAATGTTGACCACACGAAAGAAATATTCCAAAGAATTCAAACTGGATGCCGTGAGTCTCGTCGCCGATCAGGGCTATAG
>BQIY01000306.1 GCA_021604265.1 Nitrospirales bacterium | reverse complement strand
AGGTCGCATTGCCATAGATCGAGATGTTCGCATGAAGCATTTTGAACGAGCTGAGGTTATGGCTGAACAGGCCATTGAAGCCGATGATCATTCTGCCGAAGCTCACTTCTCATTATTTTGTACGTTGGGCGAACAGATGCGCATTGATGGAGAGCCGACAATTGGTGCGATCTTCGGGTATAACCGAATGATGGATGAACTGAATCGAACGCTTGAACTTGAGCCTGATCATATTGATGCACTGTCTTCAAAAGGGACCTTGCTCGTCAAGCTTCCCAGTATTATGGGCGGTGATTCAGAGAAAGGTGTGGAAATGCTTCGAGAAGTTATCAAGCGGGAACCCATGGCTATCAATGCGCGCTTAGTCATTGCCGAAAACATTGCCAATCACGGAAAGCACGAGGAAGCCTTGGAATTGGCCATGACGGCGCTCAAGATTGCCAAGGAGCAAAATCGTCAAGATCTGATTCCTGAAGCCGAAGAAACGCTTGCGAATCTCCGAAACGGAACAGCAGGAACGCCCTAATCCTGCATGGTATTGCGATAGTGACCGTTGCCTCCTCTTCCCCCTCTTTTCCTGAAACGTAAGAGTTTCTTTAACCCCAGAGTTCTTTTAACCGCTGGTCTCTTCCGCAACTGTATCGGTAAAATTTATAGCGTAAAGGGTTTTTGAGATAGTAATCCTGATGGTACTCTTCTGCAGGATAAAACTCCGAGGCAGAGGAAACTTCAGTGGCGATGCTTTCAGGAAATGTTTTTGTTGCTTCGATTGTTTTGATTGATTGTTCAATGAGCTGTCGTTGTTTATTCGTATGGTAGAAAATTTCCGGTCGGTACTGGTCGCCATGGTCACAGAATTGCCGGTCTGGGGTTGTCGGGTCGATATTTCGCCAATAGACTTCCAAGAGGGTGGCGTAGGTAATTTTGCTTGGATCGTAAATCACCTGAATGGCTTCAGCATGTCCCGTCACTCCAGCGGAGACTTCCTCATAAGTCGGATTGGCCTTATGACCTCCTATGTATCCTGAGGTTGTCGATATGACACCTTCAAGTTTGTCATAGGGCGGTTCCATACACCAAAAACATCCGCCGGCAAATGTGGCTGTTTCGTGTTGCTGTTCTCCGGTATTGGGAGAAGATGCCTGTGACGGTCCGGTAGTGAATGTCATTGCACTGAATGCGAATATGCCGATGATTCCAATGTATTTCATAAATCACGCTCCTAGTTAAGACTCCATGTGCAGGGTTTCTATGTTAACGTATGTTTCGCTTTCTTTACGTGAACGGTATACGGCTCAACATGAGATATCCTATTCTACCAAATAAGTCCAATGATAGGATGATTTGTTACACGACTCATCCGCTCACCAAGGCTAGGTCTGTTCATGGGCGTTAGTGTCGTTGCTGAAGGTTCTCGCGCACGGCGCATCTCCCATGTCGTGGTGCCCAGGTACCTTGGTTTGCTTGCTAGACGGTGTTACGCGGAAGGTGTTTGTCAGGCAGGCTGATTGGCGGTATGGCTGTTCTTCTCACAAGCGGATGAGTCGGCCTCCGCTCTCCAACGCTAGGTCTGTTCATGGGCGTTAGTGTCGTTGCTGAAGGTTCTCGCGCGCGGCGTGTCTCCCGTATCATCGAGTCACGGGCATGGACCTGCTCGCGAGGCTGCATTTCACGGGCATTTCGACTCGTATGGTAATGAAATTCATGCTTCCCGATTATATCCAACCCGACTTAGAGATTTTATTTGTCGGGATCAATCCAGGGACGAAATCCTCGGAAGTCGGTCATCATTATGCTGGTCATTCCAACAGGTTTTGGAAGTTACTCAATGAGGCTCAACTTGTTCCGTGTCCGGTGACGTATCGTGATGATTGGCGATTGCCAGGTTGGGGTTTAGGATTGACCAATATCGTGGCGCGTACAACTATAAGTAGCGGTGATCTGTCGAAAGCTGATTATGCGGCGGGTCGAACGGTTTTCGTTGAGAAAGTTCGCCGGTATTGTCCTCGTATCATTGCCTTGCTTGGAATCACGCTTTATCCTGTTGTCTTTCCCCGGGAGATGAGTTCTGGTCATCGTCTGAGACACCCGTCTGCCAAGGCTCAAGTGGGTTTTGTACCTGAGTTGCTGGAAGGGGCGCGTGTTATGGTGCTCCCGAACCCAAGCGGCCGTAATGCCCATTATTCCTATCAAGAAATGTTGGAGAGATTTGTGGTGTTGAATCGAGTGCGGAAAGAACTTTCCAAGCTCGGCTGAGTTTCTGAAATCATTTTTTGTCCCTTCAAAAGGAGCAGTCAATGAAGTGTTGGAAGACGTTTGTCCTGATTCATGCGATGATCTTTTTGTTGATAAGTACGCAAGGGTTCATCATGAATGCCTTGTCTGCACCATTGCATGAGGCGGTCGAAACAGCCAAGCGTGCGACGGTTGGCGTCTTACAGCACGATGCGGCTGAGACCGCTCATCAATCTGTGCAGTCACAGTTTGCCATTCGTGGGTCCGGCGTGCATCTTGGCGAAGGCTATATCTTAACGGCGCGACATGCGGTTGAGCGTTCAAAGGGAGGCAAGATAAAGATTCCTCAAACGATTCACGTCCTCACCGATGGACTGGCCGAATTATCGGCCAGATTGATTGGCGTCAATAGGTTTCTCGATGTCGCGTTGTATCAGATTGAATTGAAATCCTCTGCAGCTCAATTGCCATCTGTCACGTTTGAGAAAGGTGAATCGCGGCAAGGTGATGAGGTGTTTACTGTTGGGTACCCTCTGGGGTGGGGGCCTGCGGTCTCCTTTGGCCGGTTGGGGAATCCTCAAACATTTTTACCAACGGCGCAATCACGGCTGTTGCAGATTGATCTTTCGGCGTGTAGTGGAAATTCTGGTGGAGGACTGTTTGAGGCCGATGGCCGTCTCGTTGGTCTGATTCACGCCATTATTCAGACCACAACAGAAAGTCATGAACGTCGATGCAGTCGATTTGCTTTTGCGATCCCTGGTCCATTGATTGAAAAAATCGTGAACATATTAAAAATTGGAGAATCCCATACGTTTCCCAAACTTGGTATACGTATGACGGTTGTGAAAGTTGATCAGCAATGGCGAGTGGCTGCGGCGAAGGCGAAAGGGCCTGCGCGAAAAGCTGGGGTGCAGAAACACGATGTGTTATTAGCCATTGACAAGACGTCGATTACCACTGCGGCAGAATTAAAAAGTTATTTAATCGAGCATACGGTCCCCGGGCAGATTATCGAGCTTCGCGTTCTTCGTGGAGAAACTGAAAAAGTCTTATATGTGACGTTAGGTGAATCATAAGGCTTATTTTAAACTTTGAATGAAAGCCTGCATTTCCGGGACGAGGTCCCCGCCTCCATTCGAACGGCCTGAGGTGGCTGCAGCCATCCCGGCGGTGAGCACGGTTTTGGCTTCTTCATGTTTTCCCAATTTTCCTAATACCTGTCCGAGTATCCAGTGTGAGGAGACATGAATGGGGTCAAGCTCAACGGCCACACGGAGATTTTCTGCAGCTTCTTCAAGATTGCCGCCGTCCTCGTAAATCTTCTTTCCAAGGCCATAGCGGCCGAGAAAGCCTTTGGGGTTTTTCGCCACCATCTGCCGAAATGTCTCGATATCCATACAGTTCTCCCTCTTAATACGCCAGTGTATGATTTGATCATAGCACCATTTCCCTCAACGTTACGAGATGCCATTTGCTTCACCAGACCGTTACGCTATTGACTCCTCGGCAAGGCCTTGTAGCTGTATCTGAAGGGTCTGCATGTCTGATGGCGCGTCGATCGTATATTCCTTGAATTCCCCTGAACTTGGGTGTTGAAAGCCGAGGGTCTGTGCATGGAGCATGACTCGTGGAATGGCAATCTCTGCCACGTGACACACTGACGTCCCGCCATAGAGAGAGTCTCCCAAGATCGGCGTGCCGAGAGACGCAAGGTGCACTCGAAGTTGATGGGTGCGGCCGGTGTGTGGAGAAAGCATGATGCGAGACGCCAACGTCTTCCAACGCTGTACAACACGATACTCCGTCACGGCCGCTCGTGGGGTGGCTGTATGAGATGAGTGCTTTTTCGGGACATGTGCATCGCGTCCAATAGCCAGGTCAATCACACCGTGGTTGTTGGTCG
>BQIY01000305.1 GCA_021604265.1 Nitrospirales bacterium | reverse complement strand
TGCAGAACGTATTACTGTGAACGTTGACCAATGCGGTGGCCGTCCCTGTATCCGGGGAATGCGGATTCGTGTGACAGATGTCCTTGACCTCTTGGGGAACGGGCTCACCCCTCAACAAGTCCTAGAAGAATTGCCCGATTTAGAAGCGGAAGATATTCAAGCCTGCCTTAAATTTGCCAGTGCGCGTGTGAACCATCCCATGGTTACCTCTTGATTCTGTGGATCGACGCTCAACTGTCTCCTCAGTTAGCACCCTGGCTCACTATTACCTTTTCTATTCCCGCTCAATCCGTCTCCTCTCTCGGCCTTAGAGATGCCAGTGATCTGGAAATATTCCAATCCGCTCGACAAGCCGGTGCCACCATTATGAGTAAAGATCAGGATTTTGTGGATTTGGTGATGGTGCATGGCGTCCCACCGCAAATCATTTGGGTTACGTGTGGGAACATTTCCGTTCCCTAACTTTTAACCCTTCTCCAACGGACTTTCCCAAACGTATTGGCACTTCTGGAATCCGGTGAACCCCTAGTTGAATTATCGTGAAAATTCTAAGGCTCGGTAACCTGCCGCAGTAAAGTTCCCTCTTTACCAAATGGGGCTTAGGAGGAGTTTTCTAAAAAAGGGGTCAGTAAAAGAGAGGATGCCTCAAAATCACGAAACACTGAGAGACAGTTTTCAAAATTGAAAAATATTCTTGCCATCTGTTGTTGAGGGAGATTGACTTACTAAGGTTAGTTAGGTAACCTTGGTAAGTATGAATAAAAATGAGCGAAAGCGCTGCAAAACATTTCCTCTTGAAATGGAGGAAGATTTGCATAAGGCCCTGAAATATAAGGCTATCGAATCGGATCAGACGCTCCATGCTTTTATCATTGAAACATTAGCCTCAAAAGTACAAGAAGAACCAGCTAAGTATTTTGTTCAGGAAAGCCAGACTGAAACTCCAAAGGAGAAGGAAAAATGAGTGTTCCGTACGTTAATGGTTCGTCCATGTGGCCACTCCGATTCTCTGAAAATGTACCTGTTCAAATTGTGAGCGGAGACGTTAGAGAAAAATTATCATCGCTACCGGAAGAGACGGTTCACTGCTGCGTAACTTCACCGCCATACTGGGGAATGCGCGACTATGGATATCGTGGACAAATTGGAGCCGAAGCTACTATCGAAGAATACATCTCGAACCTAGTTTCTTGCTTTAGAGAAGTGCATCGTGTGCTGAGGACTGATGGGACATTTTGGTTAAATATTGCCAATACATATACCTCTGGTGGGCGAGGCTGGCGTGACAAGGACTCCAAAAATCAAGGACGGGCGATGTCGTACCGCCCAGACACACCCCAAGGGCTAAAGCCCAAAGACCTAATCGGGGTAGCTTGGATGCTAGCGATGTCATTGCAACAGGACGGTTGGTACCTTCGTTCCGACATCATATGGAATAAGCCAAATTGTCAGCCTGAATCAGTCAAGGATAGAGTGACCGTTTCACACGAATATCTGTTTATGTTCTCAAAGAGCGAGAACTACTACTTCGACCAAGACGCTATCAAGGAATCTACTGCAGATGGAAAAGGGCAGAAAAACAAGCGGACGGTATGGCAGATAAATACGGAACCATGCAAGGAAGCGCACTTTGCCGCATTTCCACGCGCGCTTGTGCGCCCATGCATACTCGCAGGCTCTCCAAAGGGCGGACTTGTCCTTGATCCCTTTCTAGGAAGTGGAACAGTCGGCATCGTAGCAATTGAGACTGGCCGCCGATGTGTAGGAATTGAGGTAAAGGCTGACTACGTCAAAATCGCAAAGCAAAGAATGCTCGGAGTGTCTTCAGCTCTATTCACGGAGTGAATATAGGCAACTCGAACTTCCACGAGGCATGAACCAGGCAAAGATCTTTGCGTAATCTTTTAATCTGGAGCTTACGTTCTCCTCCTCCATCAAAGTACAAGCTAAATAATGCCACTCCATTTTCTTCCACATAACAGTACCCAGGCTTTGGAAATTGCGCACTGCGACTCATCATCTCAAATCGTCCATTTGCCACTTTCTTAAGAACTCTCTTGGGAATCTCCACCAGCTCATAAAAATAGTCTGGACTTCCTTTTTTTAGTGCTCGAAGAATCAGGATCCGTTGAATTCCCCTCAAGGCAGAAAGAAACTGTGCCCTCAAACCGATCAGGTCTGCGGGGTCGTCCCCCCATTGTCCACCGCCGAGTTCCATGAATTTCGAAATATGGATTGTTCCCAACCGAATAGCCTTTGCGGCCTCCGTCTTGAGAGAGAAATTTTCGCCTTTAATGCGCAGGTCAAAGCCCCTCTGCCCTCGCTCCGCGAGGACGGCCTCAACTCCACCTGTTCTCAATACGTTTTCAAGGGCGTATTCAAATTTGTCCTTTGAGAATGGCTCACGAGAGAAGCAGTGATGGAGCCGCAATACGTCTCCAAAATCATCCAATACCCGGTCCGAAATCAGTGAAGATGATTGAGATCTGTAGTAGTCTCGTGGGAACGAGAAAACACTTACAATTCGGTCGACAAGCTGAAGTCTGTAATCGGTGAGCTCCGGTATTGCGGCCAGAAGACATTTGATTCTTTCGGATCGGTTCATTTTTGTTATTTAGGCCCTATTCAGACTCATAGAATTCTACAGGGAACAGTAAAGATATAAATTCGAAAACAAAAAAATCAGCCCCTGAGATCTTCAGTACCATCTACTTGAGTGCCTGGTGTCTGAAGAACTTGCCGGTTTTGGCGTTGATGAGGGTACTTCTGCCATCCGCCTGGTCACTGACGATATTCCAATAGGCGCCCTGGCTTTTGGTGCCTTGCTGCATGATGTGGAGGGTCATCATCGCTCGATTTTTCCCCTTGAGCCCTTTCTTTTTCCCTTCTGTGATCGCCTGCGCACTGTCAATAAATTCTCCATCCACCGCATCGGTGAAGCTCGACGGCACTTCAAGCGTTTGCTCAATTTTGCTATCCTTCACGTCCACCTTGTACCCATTTTTTGCCTGAGGTGAATGAAAGAGATAGCTCCACTTCCTCGACGTGCCCTCCATATTTCCTGAGACGGTGATGATTTGGACCAGAACCGCGTCCGCTTGCCATTTCCTGGCCGATTCCTGGGCTTGTGAGAATCCGGTCTTTGCCGTCGCTCCTCCAGCAAACACCAGTGATGCACAAAGCCAAAAAACCACGGCGACCATGATCGAGAAGAGGTTGAGTCGTGTCGATCTCATAGGAATTTCCCCTTTTAAAGGTTTTGCAGAGATGGATGGCACGCCCCTGATTGAACTACAACAACCCGCTTACCTGTCGAGCAGCCGGAAAAGACCATGAACATTGAGTATTCTGAATAACCACCAGGTCAGGTGTGGCGTACGGTCCGGCTCTCATGCTCCTTGTTCTCGTGTGAACCCGGCAACGTCCGCCCGGATCCATGAACCGCTTCCCGGTATTGAGGAAGACGAAAGGAGAAACAGGCCCCCTGGCTCACTACGCTCTCACACCAAATCTGCCCTCCCACCTTCTCGATCAGTTCCTTGGCGACCGCTAAGCCGTACCCTGTTGAAGGCTCCCCTCCCGTAGGCCTCGGGGTGAGTTGAATCCCGGGTTGGAAGAGTTTCTCCTGGTCCTCCAAATTCAGGCCGGGGCCTTCATCGCGGACACGGCAAATCACCCAATCCTCCTGGGGCTCCACTTCGACCCAGATACGCTTCCCAGGTGATGAGTACTTCACCGCGTTCGAGAATAAGTTATCCAATGCGGCAGCCGTCGCCACACGATCCGTCCACACCGAAGGAACATCCGCAGGGGCTACCGAAAGACACTGAATCTGTTTTTGATCCGCAATGCGTTGATAAAAGATGCGGAACCGCTGGGCCATCATCGGCAGTTCCACCTTTTCGAAACGCATTTCGGCGTCCAGACCGGTCTCGGAATTCACCAGTCGACTGACCGTGTGCGCCATCAAATTGGTGGCCTGTTGCAAGGCCTCAAGCCCGGTGCGGACTTGCTTGTCCGGATGGTTCGCCAGCATCAACAGGAGTAATTCAACCGTTCCGCCGGTCACGGTAAGATAGTTGTTCAGGGCATGTGCCGCGAAATGGACAGCACTCTCACTGATTGCCGGCAATTTTTCCATTTCATAC
>BQIY01000304.1 GCA_021604265.1 Nitrospirales bacterium | reverse complement strand
TTGTCGGCTCCCGCATCACGAGGACGCATCAACTCTTGCCCCTGTTGCTCTAGGTCCTCACGACGCGCCTGAAGCGCCAGCAATTCTTCTTCAGCGAGCGTCCGGAGCTCGGCATCCTGACCAACCTCTTCAAGCATTCGCTGCGTATTGGTGATGTCGGTAAGCACCGATTGATAGGCGAGAAATAGATGCGCGGTTTCCTCAATTTCAGACCGTTCTTTATTGAGAGAAACAAGCAGGGAAGGCTGACTGAGAATGGCAGGGTCGGCAAATTGGTCGTTCAGCGTTTCATATCGATTGGCAATCGCTTGCCATTTGGTGAAGAACGCCTCGTCGGACGCGTCAAGTTTTCCTTGTTCTGCCATAGCAGGAGTACTTCTAGAAACACCAAAATGTTTGCCCTTACACTGAGTTCAACGGTCGTTCCGTCTTGTCTTGAGAATTTAAGGGTACCTCTAAAAACTAGGGGGTTTTTGTGAGGGCAAGGAAGTCACGCGCGCAAAACCGCAGTGTATATAGGGCATACATGAAGACTTGAGCACGTGGCTGACGCCGCCATCGCGAAAAAGAACGGTTTTAGAGGTGCCCTTAAGACTTTGTTTTGGAAGTCTTGGGATTCTTTGCATACTTTTTCTTAAACCGTTCAACACGCCCTTCAGCATCCACAATTTTCTGGGTGCCGGTAAAAAACGGATGACAACTTGAACAGATGTCAACTTTCAAATCTCCAACCGTCGTGCGTGTTTCAAACTTCATTCCACAGGCACAACTCACCGTCGCCATTTCATACGTTGGGTGAATATCTTTTTTCATGGTGTCCTCCGAATTGATCTGATTAGGATGCTATAGCCGCGTTGATTAACTTCTACTGCTTGAGACTTTGCCTTACGCTGTCTAGACGACCTATAATTAACGCTCCAGAGGCCAACAGGTCTCACCATTGGCAACCCCTTCTTCTTGCGAGAGGTACGCAGCCACCGTCACCTAGGTTTTCTTTCCTCATTCAACTGGAAATTAATTGGATTCGCTCTAGTACACGATAGTTCCAGGTTCATTTCCCTTTGAAATGTCTCCTCTTTCTGGTAGGGGCTTTAGCATACAACGTTGCCATAACAGGTGTACTAGTATGCAAGAGTTACGGGTTTGGATTCAATACCCAGGAAGAACTCTCTCAAACGGCTTACCGATTCATCGACTGCAAAAACTCTTGATTGTTTTTGGTCCCGCCGATTTTATCCATCAAAAACTCCATCGCTTCCATGGTCCCCAAGGGACTCAGCACCTTTCGAAGAATCCACATCTTATTGAGACGATCCCGATCAACCAACAATTCCTCTTTTCGAGTACCGGATTGATTGATATCAATCGCTGGAAACAGCCGTTTATCGGCAAGGCGGCGATCAAGATGGACCTCCATGTTTCCGGTTCCTTTGAACTCTTCGAAGATCACATCATCCATACGGCTTCCCGTGTCGACCAACGAGGTGGCTAAGATCGTCAAACTTCCACCATGTTCAATGTTCCTTGCTGCGCCAAAAAATCGCTTTGGACGTTGAAGCGCATTCGAATCTAAGCCTCCGGATAACACCTTCCCACTGGGGGGAGCAATGGTATTGTATGCCCGCGCCAGGCGGGTAATACTATCCAGAAGGATCACCACATCACGCTTATGCTCGACCAGTCGTTTGGCCTTTTCCATCACGATCTCGGCCACCTGGGCATGGCGCTGAGCCGGTTCGTCAAAGGTTGAACTAATGACTTCAGCCGCTTTCACCTGCCGCTGCCAATCGGTGACTTCCTCAGGACGTTCATCAATCAACAACACAATGAGCGTAATTTCTGAATGATTACTCAGGATCGCCCGGGCCATCGCCTGAAGCAGCATCGTCTTTCCAGTTCGCGGAGCGGCTACAATCAGACCGCGCTGCCCTTTTCCAATGGGCGTGGTCAACTCTAATACCCGCGTACAGTACTCTTCTTGATCAAATTCAAGGTTAATCCGTTCTTCCGGGTAGAGCGGAGTGAGGTTATCGAACAGAATTTTGTCCCGTTGGACTTCAGGATCATCATAATTAATCTTCTCGACTTTCAGCAGGGCAAAATACCGCTCACCTTCTTTCGGGGGGCGAATCTGACCTGAGACGATATCGCCGGTTCGTAAATTAAATCGACGAATTTGAGACGGCGAAATATAAATATCATCAGGACCAGGCAAATAGTTTGAGTCCGGAGCACGAAGAAATCCAAACCCATCAGAAAGTGTCTCAAGAACACCTTCCCCAAAAATCACCCCGTTTTTCTCTGTTTGTCCCTGAAGGATGGAGAATATGAGCTCTTGCTTTCGAAGATTCGGCGCCCCATCAATTTTCAGTTCACGGGCAAGATCATTAAGTTCACCAATTGATTTCTGCTTCAGTTCAGCCAAGTGCATAATATTCTCCATTAAGGGTCAAGTGTCTGGACATTCACCACTCAGATTATCCCATGAGCTTCAGGCCATATTAGTAAAAAAGAAGAAAAACGATATGTCATAGTGCGGACAATACAACGGAAAGAAAGATGCGTATTGGGATTAATTCTTCTGGTTACGTATGTCTAGGTGTATTGGAAGACTAATTAGAGAAACTGAGAGGCCACAATCTGAATCCTGATTATGAATTTGTTTTTCAGCCCAGAGCTTTGTAATGAACGTTGGTAGACCCGAGTAGCTTCGCAGGCAGAAATGATTTCCAAAGAGTCGGGAAGGTGTATTCAATTTTGTATCTTACGGATGATCATAATGTCAATAGTCTTTGTCGGTAAATTCCTTCTTTAACTTAAATCAATTTAAAGGTAATGAAAAAAACAAAGAAGATACAAGCAGTTACAGGCACCCATCCCAGGGATTCCACCAGACCTGCTTAAAAAATGCATCCATAAAGATCGTGAACATGATTGCGCCCGGATACAGGTTGTGATAAATGAAGGAAAAAGCTCAACACAGACTGATACCAGTTTTTCATCATGCATAATCAAGAAGATCCACAAGAAAACGAACGAATTTTCACACTCGACGAGGCCAATGACCTTATCCCACAGCTCGAACAACTGTGGACATTGATTAAACAAGGAAAAACCATCCTCGTCCAAACTCGAGACGAAATTAAAAAGGCCAGCGCCAACGCCCACTTAGGCGGAGGCAGTCTCGCCGGCCCCAAATACATTCAAGCACTCAAAGACATTAATGAGAGCTTACACACCATTCATGAATTAGGGATTATCGTGAAAGATGTCGACCTCGGATTGTGCGATTTCCCTTACCTTCTTGATGGAAAAATCGTGTATCTGTGCTGGAAACTCGGAGAAGACAGAATCACCTGGTGGCACGAAATCAGTAGCGGCTATTCTGGTCGTCAGGTCTTGCCGGAGAGTACAAGCTGATGAAACGTGACAGAGGCAAGATTGATATCCCTGCCAATCAGCAAACACACAACCACGCTCAGCCGAGATTTGCTTGATAATTCCCCTATAGCCGATTCAGTTATGCCGAAACGGTAACGCGCCAACTTGTACAATATTGAGATCCAATACGTTGAGATAACACGTCAATCATAATCAGTAAATTCAAACGGGTATAACCTCCCAATGTTTGAAGTAGGTACCCACACTGGGTTACTGGGATACCTGAGCCGAAAATTCTTTGGATTCGCTATAGGCACCACCATCAGGAAAATACTCGTTTATGAAGTTTGCCATTATTGGCCATGATGGGCCTGAAGGGCCGACGAAGCGCCCGGTTCATCGGCCGGCCCATGTACAACGGCTCAAAACATTAGACACGCAGGGACGTCTGATCCTCGCAGGCCCTTTTGCCGACCAATCTGGAAGCCTGATGGTCATCGATATGGATTCCCTAGCAGAAGCCGAGGCCTTTGCCCAGGAAGATCCGTACACCATCCACGGCGTCTTTCAGCGCGTGGAAGTTCATCCGTTCACACAAGTCCTGCCCGACACATCATCTGACGCCTAACCCGTCCTTGTCGTGAACATTCCACGTTACTACATTCACCCATGACTCCTGCTCTCTCATGATGTGTTTCCGGCAAGACGTAGAATAGCCTTCCATTCATGGACACGCACGGGTTGAACCGAAAGCCGAGAGCCTTTTCGAAGGAGTTCCATCTCACGCAATTCCG
>BQIY01000303.1 GCA_021604265.1 Nitrospirales bacterium | reverse complement strand
TCCCCCGTTCCAGGACATGTCCAATTCCCACCCTTTGGGCTTTCCATTTTTATAATCGATATCGACCATCATGCGGTCAAAGGCGGCTCCAACCGCGAAATGTTTGAAGATTCGATATTCCAACCCGAAATAGAATTCGGCTAAGGTGCCTTCAATATTATCAACGTTCACATAAAAAAAATCCGTTCGCAGAGTGGCCTTCAGGCGCGGGAAAATTTTATATTCCACACCCAACCCCAAAGTGGGAAGCGGAGCTTGGATTTTTTCTTTGACCTTGTCCTCACCGGTCACCGGATTGAAATCATCCGGATCGAACACTAAGTTACCCTTGAACTTCGCCTCGAAATCCCCAAAATACAATCCCGGAGACAGAAATAATTCCGTTTTGTCACTGTGATAAAAGGACCAGTTGTAATAGAAACGATACACGGTGAGGTCTACCTTACTTTTAATCCCGCCTCCAACCGTGAAAATTTTATCATCAATCTGTAGATCATCATCGACGGTTCTACTGCCGTGGAGATTGATGTCATACCAGGAAAATCCGATTGCATGGTTCTCATTGAAACGGAACTCAAAACCGGTCCGCAGCATGTCATCATCATCATCTCCCCCAAGGCCATCATCCCAATCAAAGGTACTACCCAACCCGGTCTTTGAGCCATCCAATCGGAATTTCCCATCAATCCCAAAAAGTTTTTGGTATCCGCCATACAACTTCAACCGATCCGGATACTCTTGCGGCCGCTCCTCACCGTAGGCTCGTTCACCTATCAACAAGCCCAACAACACGGTCAATGTAAGAAGCGAGCTCAGTGCAAAAGAAGGGGGCTGTCTTTGGGATGAATTTCGAAGCGTCAAATCCATTTCCATAATAGGTTACGCTTCTAACCCTCGGATTTGACCGAAAAAAATAGTACTCTCTAATAAGCCTACATTTCCCATATGAGCATTAACATTCATAGAAATCATCCCTTGGAAGAGGAGACTTCCTGACTTCTATGGCAATCACACTCGTTTTGTAGATTTGCTGCGAAGTCTGTCACTTTTTCTCAAATTAATCAATCGTCCAGGCTGACCAATGAAGCTTCCACCGTCATTGAGCAATTGGAGTCACACCTCCCCGCTCTTCATTTCAGGAGTCAATTGTGTTTCGGCTTATCGCGTTACCACCATCAACTGCAGCAGGTCACGTTTTTGTCAGATCGTTTCAAGGAGCTTCCTAGCCCTTCGCTAATCCATGGAATTTTTCTCACTCTCGAATGCATCGATGATCAAACCTCATGAGTCCATCCTCTGCATTCGCCCATCCATCTTGATCGTGTCGATCAACTGATAGTGTGTACTCCGAATGTGGGTCATTGATGTTAAATTCTTCGATCCAATGCCGGATAGTTTTTATATGTCCTCCTGTCGGGAATATTCACAAATTTGGTTGTATTACTAAATCGTCAGGTTCACCCATGATTTGGCCGGTCCTTTCCTCACTTTGGCTTTATTGAGTCAAGATGACCTCACAAAACACCGCTAGACCACAGTTCTTGTTTCTCATGAAGGGGAAAAAACCCGAGTAGTCTATGTTAATCCCAGATCACGATCATTCAGGGAACAGCATCCAGAAAATATTTCAGAATGTTTGTGCAACGCGGGTTCGACTCGCTATAAGTGTAGAAATCGTTACCAGAAAATTTTGCCTGTAGCTTCATTTAGACTCATTCTTTTAAACTAGGGAACGGGACGATGAGCGATAACAATTCCCAGTATGACCGCATCGGGAGCAAGTATGACGATTACTCCCGCACAGCAACCCTTAAATGGATTGAACGCCATACCATTTCCCTGATGGTAGAAGGGATAGATGGCGCACGCGCCTTGGATCTTGCTTGTGGCTTGGGATTCTATACACGATTGTTACAACCCTACGGCGCAGGGCAGGTGATCGGCGTGGACATCTCCCCGGAAATGATCCCCGTAGTCAGCCAGCATGAGGTGGCCGACCCACCCGGTATGATTTACCATGGGGGTAATGAATTAGAACCTCCCGATCTGGGTTTCGTCCATCTGATTGCGGCGATTTGGCTATTGAACGACGCTAAGACCAAAAACGAACGGCTGCACATGTTTCGGATTTCTTATGACAAGCTGAATGAGGAGAGCCGGTTCGTCGCCTTTGCCCTCAATCCGGCATTCGACTTCCGTACAGTGAACTTCATAAAGTATGGATGTTCGTACACGAAAACCGGCTTTCGTGAGTTCGCTTGGCATGCCCCTGAAGGATCGCCGGATGATGTAAAATTGTATGGACAAGAGTATTGGCAAGACTTCTACACCAATTGCCATGGCATCGGGCTGATCTGCAAGAAAGAACTGAATCCATTGCAACACAGGAAAATCGATGTAGCATTGAGCGGGAGTATTTGATGTCAGAGGAAATGAGCCGTTTCAATCAGGTCGATGAAGCAACCAACGCAGGCGATTTTATTCGTTTTCTCGATATGGCGTCCGGTCTTAACTGGGTCCAGGCGGGCAAACACAAATCATTGGCTCTTCTCAAATTAGAGCCCGGCCAGCGGATCCTTGAAGTGGGCTTTGGAACCGGCGATGACGCGCTGACTTTTGCGGAGAAAGTTTTTCCGGGTGGTTATGTCGTCGCCATTGACAAGAGCCAGGAAATGGTTGTTGAGGCCAGCAAACGAACACAGGGTACAACCTCAAGCATAGACTTTAGGGTCGGGGACGTAACCGCGCTTGATTTTGAGTCGAACAGTTTCGACCGATGCCACATTGAACGTACCCTTATACATATTCCCGACCCGCAAAACGCTATTCAGGAAATAATACGCGTTCTGCGGAGTGGAGGTCTGATCGTCGCGTTCGAGGGAGATCTGGACACCAACATCCTTGATTCCGCTGACACTGACCTCACCAGGAAAATTCTCCGATTTTGGTGCGACTCTTTTCAAAGTCCGTTCATTGGCCGTCGATTGCCTGCGTTATTCAAGCAGGCTGGCCTTATCGAAATTATCGTGCAACCCCATACCTTCATCTTCGATTTCGATCTCACCGAACAAGTTTTAATCTTTGGGACTTTAGAGCGAGCGATCGAAGCCGGTGTAGTGACATCAAACGAGGCGGATCGCTGGTTATGGGATCTCAAACAGGCTCGGGATTCAGGAACATTTTTCTTTGCGGGAACGGGGTTTATTGTTTCTGGTCGTAAACCCTAAAGGGGCAATATGTACAGGGAATTGTTTTATGAGCCAGTCGTCACTTGCGACCCACCTGTTTCACAGTGGGATCGAGCGTATCCGGGATTCCCAGTCCGGCCCCAACTGGTTGGTGAGGGTCCTGCTACGGCCCCTGACGGTTACAGCCGATCGTCTTACCAATGGACAGCTCATCGTGAGTTTCGCCCTTCGTCTTTTTACAAGGAATGATTTTGTATTTTCGCAGATCCGGTCGGTTTCATTATGGGCATTGTTTTCATAGTCTACCAAGACGAGCTATGACATCGTCGAATGGTTCACCAGGTTAACCAGAATTTGAGAGCCAGTCTGTCCCGGTCTATTTCAATCAGCGGCATCGCCATCCATCAATATTCTATTCGAAAAGTCCATAACGGCGGGATTCGTGGTGAATACTCAAATCAGTCAAGTTTGATGAACGCCGTTTCGCGAATAAGGAAGATTGATGTTAGCAAGGTGACCGCTCCACCCATGGCGATCCAATATGCCGGCATGATCGGATTGCCTGTCGTTGAAATCAGCCAGGCGGCCATCAGCGGTGTAGTGCCGCCAAACACGCCGATCGAAAGGTTATACGCAAACGCGAGGCCGGTGCATCGGACGGGAGCCGGAATCAATTCCACATTGGCGGCGACAATCCCTCCGGCTAACATTCCGATGATCAACGCGAACCCCAATTCCCCAAGGAATATAGTGACCGGATGAGTCGTGTGGATCAAGTGGAAAAGTGGAATGGCCCCGAAGGTCATCAGCGTTCCGGCAGCGATCAATACGGGCTTACGCCCGATTCTATCCGATAGCCAGGCGCCCATCGGAAGGAACAATAACAACAGGGCCATGCTTAACGTGTTCAGATTAAAGGCCACGCCCTCAGGCAAATGATCGATTTCCTTGATGTAGGTGACGGCATAGACAAAAGCCGCGTAAAAAG
>BQIY01000302.1 GCA_021604265.1 Nitrospirales bacterium | reverse complement strand
ATTTTAGGAACTCCTGGTAATCTTTGTTCGAGACTTCATATTGGTCGATGTAATACGCATCGAGGACGACCTGGTGAGGACTCTCATCACCATGCTCCTGACTGCCCATGGTGAATTCGCCTCGAGGGATGAGTGACATGTCTTCATGATCTTCTGCCAGAGCTGGGCTCATGGGTGCAAAAAATAATGTACTCGCTAAAAGAGTGATCGTGATAGAAGTTGGTGCAATGGTCATGGTGCTGACTCCCTTAAGGTTGGTGGTGATTGGTGGTGACATCTGCTTTACCGGAATTAGGTTTCGATCTGCTGTTGACTGTGGACTTAAGTTCCGAGAACTTCTCTGGGTGTATTCTGGTGTTGTGTGAATCGCAGAGATTCACGAGGAAGAAACCTCGGTTGACTGGTCTGCTGTTTGGAAATGCGAATGTTTTTGTTTCGATTTCTCAATATGGTGGGATCGACAACTTCTCCGCAGGCGAAGCACTTAAGTGCGTTGATTATGACTTCGCCCGAGTCGCTTGCCACGTCGAGGCAATAGTCGGCAATCATCAGATTGCCGCATCGGTGACAACGACTCGAATGAATAATTGCTTGACTGGTGGTCGCTACGCTCACGGAATCTTGAGAAGACTGTGTGACTGTAGAATGTTTAACCATTGTTCGACCTTTCGTAAGCTAGGTTTTGTCTAATGTATGTCTAATCTTATCGATATAATTTAATGTTTGTCAATAGTTATTGGTAAATATTTTTGACGTACATTAGACAAGATGTTACAAATGATTCATGGCCACCTATAGAATTCACAGATTTTCAAAGCTCACCGGCCTCACCCCCCATGTGATTCGAGCATGGGAAAAGCGATATGGGCTGGTCACACCAACACGTGGAAAAAATCGATATCGTCAATACACAGACGAAGATGTCAGGTTTTTCCGCTACTTGAAGCTACAGATTGATGGAGGAGATACGATTGGGTTGTTGGCGGAATTTGGACGTGAGGAACTTCTGAGACGTGCTCAGGTGGCTTTAGCAGAGGCTGCACATACAGAAATACCAGCAGAGCAACTCGTCTCAGAGCTGATCAGCGCTGTCCAGCATCATGCACTCGTGGAGTTTGAACGAAAACTCAATGGAGCGTTGGCTGTCATTCCATTTGAAGAAGCGTTGCAGCGATTCTTGTTTCCCTTATTGGAGCAGGTTGGTGATCTGTGGCACGAAGGTGTGATGAGCGTCGCGCAAGAGCATTACGTGTCCAATCTTGTGAGACAGAAAATTTATTCTGCGATCAATCAAGTGCGTGTGATCGAACAGGGGCCTACGGTTGTTGTGGCCTGTCCTCAGAATGAATCGCATGAGGTGGGCGCATTGACTGTCGCGTATCTCTGCGCATCGCGAGGTTGTCGAACGCATTACCTTGGCCTTTGTATGCCGATCGATGAATTAGGTGAGTATTGTCGAGCGGTTCGTCCGGCATTCATGTTGTTTTCTCTTACGATACGGCCATCGGATGAGGAGGCAGGACATTTAGCAAGGGATCTCGCGGCTCAACTCGTGCCTATCTGTCCAGTCGGAATTGGCGGACAGGGAGTTATGGATCATAAGTCAGTCTTTGAAAAAGAAAACATTACGGTGTTTCGGTCACTCAAAGAATTTGAAATTCGTTTATTGACATTGACGGCCTCTTGATCGGTAAAGAGTGATGCGAGATTGAGCATGTAAGTATGGTGAGCCAGCAACGGTTATGTTTTTGAAGGCTTCATGGCCCTCTCTTCATTGATTGACCTGTTTTGTGTTGGAGGCTAAATCTCCACACATTGTATGAAGTTGTCGTACCTGCCTTTTAAGCATCGTCCGAATTCTCCAGTATGTTGGTATTGCGTATTTCGAGTATTGACTCACAATTCTGCACGATAGTGTAAATTTGTTGCACGTTGTATGTTGCAAGATCTTATTCGTTGTTGCTGTGAGATTTTGTCATGATTTGCGGTTATTGGGAGTTGGCCTTGAGGCGTGTTGAGAAAATGGGGCGGACGATCAAATGTCCACGAGGACGGAGTGCCGAGATCAAAGAAAAATATATTACCTTTCAAAAAGTTAGATTTAATTTTTTGCACTACTTGTTCGATAATAACTAGTGAATATTCTCATCATTCAATCGAACAGAGAGAATGACACGGTTGGCTTGCTTCTATACTCTCATTGACAAGCCTGTGCATAGGCCGAGGCTTGTTTTGTCTTTGAAGGTTGCAGCCTTGCCATTCCCATCTTTTCAATATGATGACGGTGTGTGACGGTGATGCGCTTAGGTGAATGTCTGACGAAATCCTTTCAGGCAGTCTCTTCAAGCAAGTGTGGACCTGTGCATGAAATTTTTCGACGTGTTGTGAGTGTGGATACCCGATGAAAATTTCTAAAGATGAATATCGAGTCCAGTTGATGGTGTGGGTGCTCGTGGCCCTGGCCTTAGCGTTTGGTCTCTATGCGATGAGCTTGATTCATGTTGCACTTGGGCAAGTGAAAGACGCTCGCATGCAACTGAAGGCTCAAGAGAATGCCTTGCATGTATCCAGGGAAAACATTCACAAGCATTTGACTGACGTGCGGAGGCAAATGATCTCACTCTTCGATATTCATGATTTACGGAATGGGGAGGTGAGGGCTATCGACAAACTGCAGGGTTTTCTCCGAGTGCAATCTCAGGCCAGCCAACAGCCAGAACTCCGAAACACGTTGCTGGGGTTAGAGACCGTGTCTGCAGACCTGAAGGCTTTTGTCGTCCTGGCCAATAAGTGGGAAGGTGAGTATCAGGATGCTGTGCAGGCAGGCACCCGTGAGCCTCTGTTGCGACTGCTCCAGGAACGCGCAATGCTCAAAGATGAGATCGAGGTGATTTTTGAAGATATTTATCGACGTCAAGCAGAGATTTATGCTCTCATTCAGGATGAAGTGGATCGCCTTTTTCATCATGTTGAAGAGTCTTTAGCTAATAAATGGAACGAGGTGCTGATTCTTGGGGGAGTAGGAATTTTCCTTTTTCTGTGTGTAGCCATGGTGTTATCCCAGAAGATCTCTTCTCAAATACAGGAACTGAAGAGAGCACGGGAGGAAGCGCAGCAGGCCGTGAAGGCCAAGTTAGAAGGGGAAGCTCAGCTACGGCGTTTGGCTTCGTTTCCTGAAGGCAATCCCAATCCTATCATAGAAGTGCATGGTGATGATGGGCATATGCAGTACATGAACCCTGCGGCGCAGGCTATTTTTGAAGAGCAGAGTCATGATGCAGAGACACATCCATTGATCCATGATTTGCTATCTATTATTGAAAAATTGAAGTCAGGTCAGCAAAACGCATATGTCCGAGAAATCTACATGGATCATGTCATCTATGAGCAAGAAATTACCTATATGCCAGATTTTGAAGCCATTCGTGTGTACTCTATCGATATTACGAAACGCAAATGCAGCGAACTTGAACTTCTTGAGGCCATGGACCAGGCGGAAGCCGCGGTCAAAGCAAAAAGCGAGTTCCTTGCCACCATGAGTCATGAGATCAGAACGCCGATGAATGGGGTGATTGGCATGACGGGGCTGTTACTTGAAACGTCGCTCACCCCCCAGCAACAGCATCTGGCCAATACCGTACGGAGTTCCGGTGAGGCCTTGTTGACGATCATCAATGACATTCTTGATTTTTCGAAAATTGAGGCTGGGAAGCTTGAATTGGAAACGATTGAGTTCAACCTTCGCACATCCATCGAAGAAACGTTGGAATTAGTCTCGAGCAAAGCGGCAGAAAAAAACTTAGAACTTATTGGTCATGTATCGGCGGATGTGCCTGTTGATCTTCGAGGAGACCCTGGCCGTTTACGGCAAATTTTGCTGAATCTGATTGGCAATGCCATTAAGTTTACTGAGCAGGGAGATGTCACATTGCAGGTTCAACTTCTTCAAGAGACAACAGAATTTGTTGTTCTTCATATGGAGGTGTCGGATACAGGAATCGGAATACATCCCGAGGCGAAAGCCAAACTCTTTGCGTCGTTTAGTCAGGCGGATAGTTCGACTACTCGGAAATATGGGGGGACAGGCCTTGGTTTGGCGATCAGCAAACAGCTTGTCGAGCAAATGAATGGGGAAATTGGCGTAGAGAGTATTCCCCATGAAGGCAGTACGTTTTGGAT
>BQIY01000301.1 GCA_021604265.1 Nitrospirales bacterium | reverse complement strand
CCGTCACAGGAATACCACTTGGATTCGCAGATTCCACAAAACTCCGTAAGCGATCGACTTTGGCCTTTGCATCGCCTTCACTGCAGTGCGGTAAGGCAAGCGCAAACTCATCATCATTGGTTCTCGCGACAATATCTTCATTTCTTGAAAAAGTCTTAAGCATTTTGGCCATCTCTTGCAAAACCATATCCCCAATACTTTGACCATATCGCTCATTAATAAGATGGAAATGATCCAGCCCAAACAGCACAAGGCTAAAGGCATAACCATGTCGGTACGCCTCATTGGCTCGCTGGTTTCCAGCATTGAGCAAATAAGGCTTACTGTACAGAGAAGTCAGCTCATCGGTCATCACCAATTGGCGAAGCTCGTGTTCTTGTGCTTCAACTTTATCCGCAAGATTTTTAATGAGAAGAAGATTTCTGACCCGACATTGTAATTCTTCTTCAACAGCCAGTTTCCCGACAAAATCATTAGCCCCTTTTTTTAAGGCATCAGGAACCGACGAGAGCTTTTTTGAACCACCAACAACCAAAATAGGCCGTTGTGATTTCGCGCTGTCACTAGACCGAATCGCTTCGATCAAATCAAATTCTCGTGACGGACTTTTCTCTCCAATCGCCACCACCACCAAATCATAGTTTTCTTGCTGAAAGGCATCATAGGCTTTCTGGCCGGATACATATTGTACCACGGTCAGCCCCATTCGCTGAAGCGCATCTTTCATTGACTTCGCAGCAGAGGAATTGCCGTCGACATATAAGATCCGCCCTTTAAAAAAACAATTTTTTTGAATTAACCCGATTAGACCAGTAATGTACTGAAAAAACCCACTCAAGTCTTGCTTCGAAAACATCTGGACTAAGCCGTCATGACGATCTGAGATCATGGCGTGCGCAGCATTCGACGTGAAGACAAACACCGGCGTCCGCTGATTGAATTCAGATAACTTCAAACCGCTAAAAAATCGTTTTTCTGTGCTTTGCTCTAATGGAAAGGTGACACAAATAAAGTCAAACGAATTTTCTTGAATGAGCTGAAGGGCCTCTGCTCCCTGACTACAGGTGACGACCGTCACATCATGATGCTCAAAGATTTTCCCGAGTTTCGTTTGATCCGGCACACAAGAATCAGCGATCAACACTCGCAGGACTCCGCTAAAGGTATGAGTCGCGCTAGGACTAAAGGAGGGTATTGATGGTTTCATAGATTACGCTGCAGACTTAATCGAGGCCATACTGAAACGAGGCCAACAGGTTATTTGACGGTTCTCTTATAGCCGTTTCAATTATAGCGAAGCCAAAGAACGTTCAACCGAATTGACTATACCTACACAACACAGACACACACATCGTACAAGCAAATGTTTAAATCTACGGCGATAACTTCAGCTGCTTCAAACGTTGTACTGCGTGGAATTTCTTGTATTTTCTTCTTCGGAACATATTTGGATCCGCTATAATAATCATCGGAAGGTTGACGGTGAGGCTTAACACGTAAAACACGAATGACATGGACCCAACTGGTGACGTCCTGCTTCCCTCGCATGCTCAAGCAGGGGGTGTCGAAAGAATGATCGACGGGATTTCCAACGAGATTTGTATATTCAAGTCACCTGACATGGCCGAGCCCTTGACTCGAGACCCACACTATGGTCACCATAAGAAACAGAACATCGGGCACACGAACAAGGAGAAACAGCAATGAATCGTCAAATTTTGACCCTATTCAACAGTACGGGACTATGCCTCTTCGTGCTGTTGTTTGTCTCAGGCTGCACCCTCAAAGCCACTACCGAGTCACTCACGGATACCACCACCAACATTCTGTCCTCTACAACCCCAGGGGCTTGGTTTACCGCCGATGGTCTGCTGAAGCCTGATGAAAAAGTGAATGCGTTTGTTGCGACAAATTATCATAACCTTCAGCAGAACATCGCCCAGGGAGAGGGCGAATACCTGACCGCGTTAGGTGCCTTGCTGGACATTCAAGAGGCAAACATGGACTCTTTTCATGCCAGAGCACAGGAAAACTTTCAGGACATATTCATACACGTCGAACATCATCCTCAATCGGTATCCACCATGTTCTCACATATGCAAGGGGCTCTGGAGACGGACTAATTCCTGATCGTGATTGATGGACCAATACCTTACCAAGGTGAAGTACGATTCCTACCCAGTCTTCATAAACGTTTTCGCAACTTGCCTATAAACGAACAATACTTGGGTGTTCTTTCATGGCTTCGTTCTCTGACAAATACCTACTTGCCCAATTCATCAAAATTTCATACACCCTCATGAACACATGAGCTTCACGCCTACCCTCCTGATCACACAAATCAACCTTGAGCACAACAACTATAAGGACCGCTGGTCAAAATGAGTTCCTCACGTAAAGAACATTACGAAGACGCATTGTTCAATCACCAATATCCAAACTCACAAAACATGACCACTCAGGTCAAACATTGAAAGGGCATACAATCCGTTAGCAGGGCAATCACGACTGCTTGCCACACACACGAAACGACACCATGTCTCACCTCCCCATTGATACAATCATTCCCGCGTTACAACAAACCTTTGCCAACTATCGAAATGTTGTACTCAGCGCGCTGCCGGGTGCGGGCAAAACAACTCGCATTCCACTGACATTGCTCCATGAACCATGGATGAATGACCAACGGATGATTATGCTTGAACCACGCCGCTTAGCCGCACGTTCGGCCGCAACGTATATGGCATCACGCTTCAATGAACAGGTTGGGCAAACCGTCGGCTACCGCACGCGCCTCGATACACGGATTAGCCGAAACACTCGCCTGGAAGTTGTGACCGAAGGCATTCTCACGCGATTGATACAAACGGACCCGTCACTTAGTTCATACAACCTGGTGATCTTTGACGAATTTCATGAGCGAAGCCTTCACGCCGATCTCGGACTGGCCCTGTGCTTGCAAACCCAAGAAGTGTTGAGGGAAGACCTTCGCATCCTTGTGATGTCGGCCACATTGAACTCCAAAGCCGTATCAGACATCTTGAACCATGCACCGATTATTACATGCGAAGGAAAGAGCTTTCCGGTGGAAACGCACTATGTCCCTCAAAGCCGCAATTGTAGAATTGAGGCTGCTATCGTGAACTGCATTACGCGGGCCTTACATCACGAGACAGGAAATCTGCTGGTCTTTCTTCCAGGTACCGGAGAAATTCGTCGAGTGCAACACATGCTGCTCTCAGTAAATCTCGGCCCCCAGGTTATCATCGCTCCGCTCTTTGGAACCCTGTCACGACGAGAACAAGATCAGGCCATACAGCCGACTCCTGCCGGCATTCGAAAAATCGTTTTAGCGACTTCAATTGCTGAAACCAGTTTAACCATCGAAGGCATTCGAGTGGTGATTGACTCAGGTCTTATGCGAATCCCCCGGTTTGATCCGCAAAGCGGGATGACCCGACTGGTCACGATACCCGTCTCAAGAGATACATCAGCACAACGACGCGGACGAGCCGGACGTCTGGAGTCAGGAGTCTGCTATCGCCTCTGGTCAGCCAATGAACAACAACGATTACGTCAACACACCACTCCAGAAATCTTAGGAGCCGACCTTTCAACATTCGCACTTGAGCTTGCCGCATGGGGCATTATCGACCCGCATACCCTCACATGGCTTGATCCTCCACCCGCTGGAGCTTTTGCCCAGGCGCAACATCTTTTGACACAATTAGGAGCGATCGATGCTCAGCATCGCATTACTCCGCACGGCAAAGGCATGGCCAAAATTCCCTTACATCCTCGGCTTGCTCATATGATTCTCAAATCACAAGAATTCGGGATGGAAACGCTGGCCGTAGAAATCGCCACAATTCTGAACGATCGCGACATTCTGCCCACCGCTACCGGCCAACGAAGCGCCGACTTTCGACTTCGACTCGATCGGCTTCATTTATCAGAAACCAAACAACAAATCCCGACCGCTGACCAAGTGGGCTATCACCGTATGATGAACTCAATTGCCCAGTTGCAAACTAAGCTTCAGCTCTCGACGAAAAAACAACCTTCGCGCGTCCACACGAATTCCATTGGTCTTCTTCTGGCCCTTGCCTATCCTGACCGTATCGCCCAACGTCAGAACCACCAAGATAGTCAATATCGGCTGTCCAATGGTAAAAGCGC
>BQIY01000300.1 GCA_021604265.1 Nitrospirales bacterium | reverse complement strand
CCCAGAAGTAGGGGTAGGCTAATTGAGCGAGTGAAGGTAACGTGAGGTAAGAGCGGTTGTTTGATTTTGTGGCTATACCTTAAAACGAATGGCCATTTTTCTGTATTTTTTGTGCAGATGTAGTTGAACATTCTGTAAGGTTATGTGATGTAATGGGATGTTTCTTGACGCTGGCCACGCTCTTGGATAAGATCAGTTCATGCCGAGACCACCTTTTTCAGGTCCTCCACCTATCCCGCCAGGTATGGGTATGCGACGACCTGCATCGCCGCCGCCTTCACCACAAAAACAATTTGGCGCGCTCCGTGCGTCCCTGTTGTATTGTCCGAAGTGTAAGACTGCGACACCAGCACGAGAAAGACTGCTTTTAGTCCTTCCAACTGGAAATCTGTATGAGTATTTGTGTTCGGAGTGCGGGACGACAACTGGAGAAAAGACTGATCAAGCTCAACAGGACGTTCAGTTGTTCACGCCGTAGCTAGCAGAATTGCAAATTGTAAAATCTAAAATGAAAAGTGGCTAAGCCTAAGTCTTTTCATTTTGTTTTGCCTTTTTCATTTTGCACTTTACATTTCCCTCGATCTTTCTTCTTATTTCTCACTTTTCGGTATCGGGAGCCCTTCTTGCTCCATGATGCGAAGCGCATTGGTCGTCGGACAGGGGCCAGGCCTGAGCTGATAGTCAAATTGCAGCTTGCCCTGCTCGACGGTTTCCTGAAAGTGCACATTACTGACGCGTGATCCATTGGTTTCAAGTTGAGCCAACTCCAGGTCATGTGTGGACAGAAGGCCAAGTCCATAGCCTTTCTGTAATGCTTGAATGAAAGCCTGGCTTCCCCCCAGCCGTTCACGGTTATTCGTGCCTTTGTAAATTTCATCAATTAGAAAGAGCACCGCGTGTCCGTCTCGTTCATTGACGGCATCTAAGACCAGTTTGAGGCGTTTGACTTCGGCATAAAAATAGGAAAGTCCTTCGGCTAACGAGTCGGTCACGCGAATGCAGCAAAAGAGTCGCAGCCATGTCCAGGAGAAGCTCTGTGCGCAGACAGGGGGTCCTGATTGAGCCAAACAGATATTGATGCCAATGGTTCGAAGAAAAGTGCTTTTGCCAGACATATTTGATCCGGTGACGAGAAGTACTTGCCCTAATTCGCGAAAGCCGAGGCTGTTTGCTACACGTTGTTGCGCCGAGATCAGTGGGTGTCCCATATTATTGGCTGTAAAGCCGGTATCGGCCTGCCGGGAAGAAGGTTCTTCTCGAATGGGCCAGGCATAATCAGGGTTCAAGTAGGCAAACGTGCCCAATGAGCTTGCGGCGTCGAGTGTGGCCAATTGATCCATCCAGCGTGGAAGTGTGGTTTGCAAGTGCTTGCACGTTTTCTGAAGTCGATAGGTAAAGCTGAGATCCCACGGGATGACGGCATTGATAAGCATGTGTATCAATGGATGGGCTTTGACGCTGAGTCCCGAGCAGATACGGGCTAATTGTTGTGTGAGCACGGTGGGTTTATCTGCTTTGGTCGTTATGGGTGAACACAGTTCTGCTAACTGAGGTTGATGGACAAAGCGACGGTTCTCGAGAAGCCGAAAGACGGCGACGAGCTTTTCAAGTTCATGGTGAAGGTCGAGCACTCGTCCAAACACTGGAGCGATATGTCCGGCGGTATAGAAATACAGAATCACGTAGAGTCCGAAAGAGAGAACCCAATATCCTGACATGCCGCCATTGGCGGCTAAGACTCCTAAGACCAGAGTCGACACGCAAAGTGCGAGTGAGGCGAAAAACCGTAGTGAGAGATAAGGGATCGTCACCCCCTGTTGGAGCGCTTCATGGATTCGGTTCGCATCGAGCGGGCGTTCACTGACGAGTCGAGCTTCGAGTCTCATGCGGTCTCGCAAGAGCGGGAGTTGTGAAATTTCTTTGACAAGACGTTGTCGAGCAGTCCAGTCAGGAAACGTTAGGGGTTGTTCGTTTTCATCTAAGAGCCATTCGCCCAATCGGTGTTGGCCTGGGAGAGAAAAGGTGGTGTCGAGTAATTGCAGGAGCGATTGTGTTCCGATAATATCCAAATCGTTCGCATACGGATGATTGGCTGTGGCGATAACGTCTCGTGCGGGTATGGATGGCCAGTCCAAGCGAAGACGGGCCAGGTTTGAATGCTTGATTTCTTTCCAACATTGAAGCCGATGTATTCGACGCTTGAGTCTGCCGTGAAAATATGTCACGGTGATGAACAGTATGGAAAATCCAAGCAGCGCCAGGTTTCCTGTATGAAACCATTCGCTCTTATATAACGCTAAGCAGGTCACAAACGCGGTGAAAAATATCACGAGTCGCCATCTCGTAAAGGATGTGCTCGCTTGCGTTCCGGCGATGAGCAGACGTTCGGCTTTCGCAATGCCCTGCTCAATCGTGCGTGTTCGTTTGTGGTTCATGGTATGCTTCATCTCGTCTGCCGACCATACCGACTCCTCACTTCATCGTCAATCTTTATGAATTCCTTTATTGATGTCCATATCGCTGCCTCAGTCAGTGCGACGGAATTGGCTGGTCTCCTTGTTGATGATCATATGCTGGGAGTATGGGAGCAAGATGGTGTGATTCACATCTACTATGATCATGATGCCTGGGCTGACGAGATGCTGGTGAAGATTCAGGATGCGATGCGACAATTGGGAGGGCCGTGTGACCCTGATCGGATTGCGGCACATGTGGTTCTTGAACAGGATTGGAATGCACGATGGACAGAAGCGGTTCGACCTATTTACATTGGTCGGCGGATTCTTGTCCGGCCAAGTTGGACGACGGCAGATATTCCCCAAAACGGGATTGAGTTGATTCTTGATCCCAGGCAAGCCTTTGGAACTGGACATCATGTCACCACGCAGTTGTTGGCTGAATGGTTAGAAACACGAATTCAAGGCAGAGAGCGTGTGTTGGACGTTGGAACGGGGAGCGGTCTTTTGGCGATGTTGGCGTTGCGGTTCGGCGCGACGTCCGCTTTAGGCATCGATCATGATGCCGTGGCGATTGATTGCGCCAAAGACTATGCGCAGGTGAATCAATTTGGTGTGGAGCTTGAACTTCGCACATTGGATATTCAGGCTTTGCCTGATGAGTCATTTGACATGATTATCGCCAATATCGATAGGCGAACATTATTAGCCGGGTGTCAGTCCTTGACTCGAGTATCAAGCACGAACACTGACTTATGCGTATCTGGCATTCTTGTTGATGATCAACGGGAAATCGTTGCTCACTACATGAAGCATGGATGGTGTAGTGTCGAGGTGAAGAGACGAGACGATTGGGTGTCGTTATGGTTGCGACGCGAAGTTGACGGACTTATTCAGGCTGGTGCTCAAGATAATCAATAAGGGCATGATAGGTGAAGGCCCGCGTTTGGGCTTTGGAGGGTTTCTCGTCGACCAGTTTTTGTTCAAGCCAGACCGTCTCGGTAATATGCGAACGAGCCTGATCGCATAAGGTCCACATCTCATGAAGAAATTCAACGTGCAGCCCGACCTGCACGCCCTCCGATTCAATCCGGTCATCTAAAATTGCCAGTAAATCTGAAATAGCTTGATCGGTATGATACGGCGGTGAGGCGTACCCGAAGGACTGAGACGCAGCTTCGTCTTGCTTGGCCTGTTCAACCAAGTCATGCATGTATTCTTTGAGCAATCCTATGACACGTCCAGGTAAACGCATGGTCTTCTCGAGGACACGGCTCTCAACTACCAAAAGTAACTTTCACAAAATCGAAACATCTTCAATTTGCCCTGTCAAGGTTCATGAATGTGATTGAATCGTGGAGCAAATTGCATGTGGCTGTTCTTCTTCAAAACCGTCTAATTCGCAAGATGTGTTTCAAGGCCATAGAGGGTGATAGAGGAATAGATGGCCAGATTGCAGGAAATTTTGACAAACAGAACATTTCCGTTGAAAATTATGATCACATGTTGCTCATTTGCCTTAACTTTTTCAACGAGCGTTTGGTATAAGTAAAAGAGTGGTTTTTATACAAATTACATGCTGGCTTCATGGAATGTGAAGTGAGAGGGAGATTTGTGCTGATGCGAAGATTTTACCTGATCACATGTATTGGTGTCTTATGGATGGGAAGTTCAGTTTCGATGGCCATGGCCGAACAAACAGCTCAAGAATTGAGCGCGCATGCACTGGAAGAATG
>BQIY01000299.1 GCA_021604265.1 Nitrospirales bacterium | reverse complement strand
CTCTCGGATTTCCTCGAACGCCAAACCGATTCGCTCGATGCCGTCGTCCACACCATTCCTTGGGCGGAAGGCCTTGGCTATATTCCCGGTACGGGTAATACTCTGACAGGAGGAAATCTTCTCCATAGTAAAAAACTCCGGTTGCTCCGTCACCTGAAAAACCTTGATGCCGATATCATTATCCTCGACTGTGCCCCAGGCACGAATTATCACACCTTAGATTTTTTTCTTGCGGCAGACTTCCATGTCACCGTCGCTACGCCAGACCCGACATCGGTAATCGAAGTCTATCGATTCATCAAGTTGGCAGCGATTCGGAAAGTCATGACTCACCTTTCTCTCCGGCTTCATGGAGAAATACGACAATCGCTGGTGAATCAGGAATTCTCAAACATCCAGGAAGTACTTGAAGCATTTACGCCCACAAACGACGTGCAGAAAACCGAAGCCCTTGCTCTCCTCAAAACTTTTTGCCCATACTTTATTCTGAATCGCGCCAATACCCACAGTAAGTTTTCAACCTCGTCGCTCCAACAAGTCCTCTTAAAATTCTTAGGCACCGAGTTAGTCGTGCTTGGAGAAATTCCTCAAGACGATGTCGTCACCCACTCTATCAAACATTATTTACCCGTGATCGATTGGGCGCCAACCTCACCCGCATCAACAGCGCTGATTCAAACCTTTTACGCCTTACAACAACGCCTTCTGGCGCCAAACCCGCAAAAATCACCGTCTTCTGAGATCATCCAGCAGCCCAACAAAAGCTCATGAAGCCGGACGCGTGTCACTCTTGAACGAGTCTGTACCCGCTTTCCACCATACACCGGTTGATCTCCAATCCCAACGACACGGTATCCTTCGACCACCCGTTTTCTCGGTGAAGCTTTTCTTCGGTACACCTCGCATGCACTACAGTCCAATCTTCTTGATCAGGCTCATCCGTCACCCACACTCCCTTCGTACACTGACTATACGGGTGACAAATTTGCTCAGCCCGATCGCGTCCATGCTGGGGAGCCGCATAACGTTGCCATGTATCCACAAGACATCCGTTTAACGCAAATGCCCCCACCACGATACCGAAAATCATTCGCCACTGCATCTCCATAACCCCATCCCCCATTGAGATCTTCCATCCTATGCCTGGCCAATTCTGTCAGAAATCTCCTCTGACAGATCTGAACATGCCTTCACCTGATGTATCGGATATTTGGCGGAATCAAAAGAGGGGAAAATGCTCCCAGACGCAGTTTTAATCTTGACGTCAATATCGTCAAGATCAATATCACTCATATAGCCCATTAAATTTGACCTTGAAGCCATGCCCATGTGATGCCTAGATATTCATGCATCGCCCTATCGGCAAGTCGCAAACCAGAAGATCCTGGAATCCAAGACCATATGGAAAACGTTCGTTCAGGCTTCCAATGTCCAATAGGAGACGGGAATGGATTCAGATTATATTTCGCAAATAACTTCATGGCTCGCGGCATATGATAGGCGGATGTCACCAAAATAAATGGATCATCTTTGACCAAAGCAGAAACAAACCGAGGATGATCTTTCGTATCACGAGATTGGACTTCTAGCACAATGTCAGACTGTTTCACCCCGTACGTTTGCGCCACACGGCTCAGTACAGTCGCTTCCGGAACAGGCTGAAAGCCAACCCCCCCAGTCAAGATGAGTTGGCTCCCAGGTACAAGACGATAGAGACGAATTCCTTCTAATAAACGCTCGCGAGACGCATGCGATATCTGCAGGTGAAGGGGCAACGTCGGATCTCCCGTCAGACCGCCTGCCAGGACTACTATCTGAGGAGCTTTCGATGATTTCGACGAAAACGGCAACGTTTGGATTTGCAGGGAGGTCAGCGGGAGATATTGAGATTCAAGCGTCTGGATGATTCGGCCCGATACGGCTTCAGTACCCAAGGCCGTCAACAGCACAAACCCCACACTCACCAACATCGCTCCTAGCCGTTTCTGCTTTGTGCACCAGAACAGCAAGAACCCAATCCCCATAAGCTCAAGGCACAGCGGAAGCGGCAAGAGCATTTGCCCAATGATTTTCTTCATCAAAAACATCACGCCCTCACAGCCATTTCCATACACACACAACGACCACGTTTGGGGGGATACCGTTTAGAAATGCCAGGCCAACCATTAAATATCAACATACGATGAGTATTGTATAGAGTCATTTCTTTATGGGCTTGCCCCATGCAGAGCTACCCTGCATCGCTCCTGACACAATTACAATAGACACCACTGCACTAGAATAGACAAATTAGGCACTTCTGACTATAGCGAATTCAAATTAATTCCCCTGATGAAGGCCTCGATACGGCCCAGGCAGACGCACCCTGCTTGGAAAATCACTCTTTCGGTTGCACCTAACCTTTATGTCTATTCAGGAATACTGCGGCTGAGAACAACACGAATGACCAGAAGAAGAAATTATTCAGGGAGAGAACAGGCTTGAGTCATGTCTTTGAGACGTTGTGTAAAGTTTTGAGTGGCCTTGGCCAACATCCGTTGGGCTTGAATGACTTCTTTGATGGCGACACCCCCATGCGATCGATGATTCACACAATGAATCGTTCCACCGGCAAACCCGCGGTTCGCATGCCGACAGGACTCTAATCCATCAGGAAACAGCTTCAACGTTAACTTCGATTGGTACACTCGATTATGCTTCTGCACTACATCGTGTTGCGCATGACTGAGCAAGGTCATTGCCTCAGCACAGGCATAACTCCAAATTTCTGCATTGAGTGAGGAGGGGTTACCCCACAACATCATAAGCAGGAGTGCCGTCAGAATATATTTGATGGAATAACTGGAAAACTTCATAGAGACACCATGTTGGTTTATGAACTGCACTGGCAAGCTTTATCCCATTTAAAGGTGTTCACAAGGGAAAAGACTACCCCTCTTTTGAGTGGGAATTCCAGGAACAGCTAAGAAACACCATGTCTCGTAGCGTCACTTGACAACGACTCCCCTAAAATGCAACCATTGGTTGCATGAAGCCGGAAACACTCAAAAACATACGGAAGAGTCTCGGATTGACACAACAGGAACTGGCCGATCATCTGCAGACGACCCGGACCACGATTGCCCGCTATGAATGTGGCGATCGACGCATTCCTGGCATGATTGAAGTTGCACTCGCACAACTGGGTGCCCCGCTTCAGGTCCCCATGGCTGGCATCGTCGCCGCTGGAATTCCCATCGAACCGATTCCACAAACAGAGTTCGTTGAAGTTCCGCACGCCATGTTGACCAGTGAAAAGACGTTCGCGCTTCGCGTGAAAGGGGAATCCATGAAAGACGATGGGATCCTGCCAAATGATTTAGTGATTATCCGAAAGCAAGAAACGGCACGAAACGGGCAAACCGTCGTTGCACTTCTCAACAACGAAGCCACAATCAAACGATACTATCGAAGAGACAATCAGATAGAGCTTCAACCGGCGAATTCAACAATGGCGTCTATTTGGGTGAAACCTCAGGACGAGTTTCGGCTTGAAGGGATACTCATCGGTGTGATCCGGTACTGTGAATAATCATTCAACAAAAGGGTATCATGCTATGATCAACATGCTTACATCAACAGCGTTTCGACAAATGTGGATGACCAAACTGTCATCACTCTTCTTTCAACGAACGCCTCAACAGACACTGCCCCGACCCAACATTCGCCTCAGCCATACTCAGTTGACTTTACCCTTTCACTGAGACGGCGTCTGGATACGGCGACCATCCGCCACCGAGAGCTTTGTACAGCTGTACAATGGAGACGAGGTGAAGGCGGTGTGTTTCTGCAAGAGATAATTCCGCATCAAAAAGACTTCGCTTGGCAATGAGCACATCAATATAACTCGTGACGCCACCCTGATAACGGAGACTGGCTAGACGTAAGGCCGACCGTAAGGCCTCGACTTGTTCAATCTGAGCCTGCCGCTGAAGACGAGCCGTTTGAACAGCAATTAAGGCATCTTCGACTTCTCGAAAGGCAATAAGAATCGTTTGTTGATATCGGGCAAGCACTTGCTTGGCCTGAGCTTCAGCGATATCTTGCTGAAAACCAAGCGCTTCAGCATTGAGGAGAGGACCGACAAGATCGAACCCGGCGGCACCAAAATCTGTGTCCGACTTAAAGAGATTCGAAAGACGTGGGCTTGCGACTCCAAGCAG
>BQIY01000298.1 GCA_021604265.1 Nitrospirales bacterium | reverse complement strand
GTCCTCCTAATGGCTTTGGCAGGGTGCGGGCAAACCCAGGATGAACGACATGCACAAAAAGAAGCGGAAAGGAAGGACCATCTACAGAAGGAACGACAAGAAAAACAACGCCAGATTGCGGGGGTAGAAAGGGAATTTAATGCAATTTATTTTCCACCACCAGAAATAGAGGCGACATCATTCACATATGAAATCCAAAAGTTTTTTGAGGTGCATAAGGAAGACACTATCGTCTTTGAAGGACACCTTGAAGATATAGAAGCCTCAGAAAACAACGTCCTGGTCGAATTCTTGTACCCGATCGGAAGCCTGTTTTTCGGTACTAAAATAGCCATCCGTTTTAGATTGACTGCCACTGAAAGCAACATTGACGAATTACTAGAAGCGAAACGACGTAATACGCTGTTTTCTCTAAACCATCGTTATTATATTGATGGGCCAGATTTTCTTGTCATAGCAAAAATTAATGACATTCAAAGAGTCCGCATGTATGAGTTTGGTGGTTCTGCAAATGGTGAGGAGGTCAAAATCCAGGCAGAAGATTCCAAGGGGCTAGTGGCTAGTGGACATCTCATAAAGGCTATTCCTAAATCGAAGGAAGATGAAGGAAGACCATGATGTTCGCTACAAAGAGGGGACTGGGGTCAGACATGAGTATAGGTTTACATCAATAACGCAATTAATTTTTCGTATCCCAATCGTTTTCCTTCATCATAAGCAGTACAAGTTGTGTTGTCCCAAGATGTGTGTTCTCCTCGCTTCGGTCTCCCCCGCGTATCGCTGGTCCTTCCCCCTTTTATGCTGACTCCCAAGAATTTGATTTCGGACATTCGATTCATTCGCTCTTGCCAAATCCATCCTGAAATTCTCGCGAATGTCTTCCTTGTGATCTTGAAATAACCGGTGAAGAAGGTCAAGGAAAGATGTGAGGATCAAGGTTTGCAGCGAGGGGACCGTGCCTGTGCTAGATTCTTCGCCTGCGGCTCAGAATGACAACCATGCTTGGGGATAGCTGAGTGAGGGCAAAAGTGGATTGCATGATTGCAAGATTCGCTTCCGAAAATAACCCAAGAAACTTCCTACTTCATTTTTCCTCCCTTCCCCTTATCGACGCCTGCCGTTCGGCCCCCTGATCGGACGCTCTTCTTCCTGGCGGGCTTGTTTGAGCCTGGCGAGTTAGCCCGTCTCCCCCTTCTTCGCGTCCGAACAATCTGTTGAGGCCGGACGGGGCGTCAATGGTTTTGGGTCCTTTTGCCGAAACAAAAGGACCTCGGCTGCCGGGCCGAAACCCGCCATCTAATTCAAAATTACCCAATCCGTGCAATTCTTGTTAGGCTGAATTACAGAAATCGTTTAGCCCTTGTGACCTCTTTAGGTATGATCTGAAAATGGGCTGCGTTGTGAGAAACTAAAGTGAATGGAGCGTAATCGTGGCTAATCAATTCCCGGAGCTGAGTGAGGAGTTGCGCCAATTTATCGGCGCCCAAAAAGTGTTTTTTGTGGCCACGGCTGCCCCCGACGGGCGAATCAATCTCTCCCCGAAGGGCCAGGATTCACTTCGTGTGCTCAATCCTCACGAAATACTCTGGATGAACTTGACCGGCAGTGGGAACGAAACGGCAGCCCATTTGGCCGAATTCAACCGAATAACCATGATGTGGTGTGCCTTTGAAGGGCCGCCACGAATCCTTCGGGTCTATGGCACAGCCCAGGTCTTTCATCCGAGGGATGATCGTTGGGGGGAGTTTTCCACTCAATTGCCGTCCACGCCAGGGACGCGACAATACTTCCTGGTGTCTATCGATCGGGTGCAAACTTCCTGTGGACATGCTGTGCCTTTCATGAACTACGTTGACGACCGTCATGTCCTTTCGACGTGGGCGGAGAAAAAGGGCGAGGAAGGAATCTCGGCATATTGGCAAAAGAAGAACCAGGTCAGTATCGACGGAAAGCCGACAGGGATTCTTGGTTCTGAGGGTGATTGAGAGGATGATGGATTTCGCAGGCAAGGATGAAGGATGAGTGAGAGTTTGCTCTATTATTTGGCCTATGGGTCGAACCTCCATCCTGTCCGGTTACGGGAACGCGTGCCGTCTGCCGAATTGCTTGATGTGGTTGAGTTGAAGCACTACCGATTGTCTTTTCACAAAAGGGGTCAGGATAGATCGAGTAAGTGCAACCTGGTCCGCACGGGAGAAGAATCTGATGAAGTGTATGGGGGCATCTATCAAATAGATTCAGCCCATAAACCCATGCTGGACCGTTTCGAAGGCAAGGGAAAAGGTTATCACGATAGCCAACTCACGGTAGAATTCCATGGGCAAGAGTACTCCTGTCTTACATACCTGGCTCAGCCATCCTACATTGAGCATAGCCTGAAGCCCTTTCATTGGTATAAGGAGCTGATTGTCCTGGGCGCCAAACATTTACGGTTTCCCAATGCCTACGTTCGTTCCATCGAATCCATTGATTCCGTTGAAGATCCGGACGAAGAAAGACGGATGCAACATCAAGAATTAATCGAGCGAATTCTTCAATATTCCACCTCTTAACCCCAGGACATTCCTAATCGAGTACGTGGAACATTTGAAAGAGATTTTCAGCGATTTTAAAACGCTTCAGTATCGCCGTATGTTCGATGGCACTCTGGCCTCTCCCTATTCAAACGCTCTTTTCCCCTCTCCGACGCCTGCCGTCCGGCCCCATGATCGGGCGCTCTTATCCCTGACGGGCTTGTTCGAGCCACGCGAGTTAGCCCTCCATATTTAAGGGTTCATGGTTTTAGCAGGCTCTCCTAGCCTTGTGGTGTGGACGAGCAGTGCAGCTGACACCAACCCTACCAGGGTTTCATCTCCAATAATCCGATGCCTTCCGCCCGTATCTATGATCGGACGCTCTTTTTCCTGACGGGCTTGTCTGAGCCCCGCGAGTTAGCCCGTCTCCCCTTACTTCGCGTCCGGTCAATCTAATCAGGCGGGCGGGGCGTCAATGGTTTTGTCCACTTTTGCCGAAACAAAAGTGGGTCGGCTGCCGGGACGACACCCGGCAGCTCCAGTAAGCTAAAGGGGCCCGAACAGATGGCAGAAGGATATTAAGTAGGCGGGATTCCAAAAGACGATGAAGGCCTTTCCATACGGAAGAGCAGGCCATCAGGAATTTATTAATAATTGGGCGCCGATAGGTTCCAATTTTTGTCACGTTTGGCTCTACATGCCTAATCTATATTGGAATAAAAACACAATTGTTGGTTCCCCACAGCTCGTTGATTCATCGTCTCCTCAACGGATAAATCGCTGCCAGCCGGCATATCGATCCTCAACAGGGCCGCAACGATAACTCAAGGCCATAAGCGCAAGTCCACTCACGACACTGCTCCAGGGCCAGGCTGACGTGCCCCCTGCCACAAGCCACGGCGCGAGCATGAGCCACACGCCGCAAACCACGTTAACATAACGCACCAAGCGCGCCGGTTCGGCGAACGCAACCACGGCCAGGGTTACGACCAGCGCGCCCACAATGTGCGTACTGTCCGCCGCTGCCCCGTTTAGTCCGAGCACCGAAGGCATTGCCATGATCCACATGCCCGCGAGTGCGCTCAGCAATAGGTTCCATGGTGCGGAGAACACTTCAATGCCGTGGATGATTTCCCATAGAGATGACCGCCTTTGCGTTGATTCTGGTTCTTCCTCCGTGTGCCCTTCTCCCAGCCACAATGCCCGCCACACGCTCCCGCCTTCGTTTCGTGTGCGGAGAAGAAATTGACTGGTGGCAATCACTTCATCCAAAGCCGGCGGTACCATCAGGAGCATCACGACCGCTGCTACCAGGCAGAGCGTACACCAGGCGCCAATGCTGACCGGCTGGAGAATCACGAGCACAATGCTGGTCACGCCCGGCGGAATGATAAACAATCCGAACAGCAACACCATCCATGGCATCGTACGCCAGCGTCGACGTCCCCCAATCAATCCGGCCAGGGCGTCGAGGAGATACGAGAGCGCGCCTAGGCCCGCGTCCGACACAGGAAACATTTTTGAGATGTCCGAGGTGAGCACCTGCCTCGTGCCATTGCCAAAAAATGGATCCCACGGATGCGGGATATGACCGAGTTGAAAGGCCGCCAAATACCGCGAGAGAAAAAACCCGACCAGCGCCAGAAACACGATTCCCAATCGTTGTTCCCACCCGGAAGGAGAATAACTCCAGCCCGGG
>BQIY01000297.1 GCA_021604265.1 Nitrospirales bacterium | reverse complement strand
GGCGCATGGGCCTGGATATCGGGTTAGGCAAGTATGGCGGAGGGGTGGGGAAATACTTCTCCTGGGGTTATTTGCCACATGAAGATAAATATCAGAAGCCGACGATTGAAACCCGACAGTCTTCCGTCATTATGAAAGGCGGAGTCTATGATGGCGCAACGGATACCCACCGGGAGGTGAGTCAGGATATCGTTCGGGAGAACACCACCCACTCCTGGTATGACGAAGGGGGAAGCGATGTGCATCCCTATGATCGGACCACCAAGGCAGTTCAGAACAATGACACGGACTTCGCTGGATCCTACTCCTGGTGCACGGCGGTCCGACATCTCGATCTGGGACGGCTCGAGGCTGGTCCTTTTGCCCGACAAATGGTCGCTGGTGGAAGACATGGTGAGGACTGGCAGCATTACGACGGATTTATTTTGGATGTGTATAAGAGAATGGGAGGCCCCAGCCTCCATCTGCGGCAACTGGCCCGCATGCATGAGACGGTGAAGTTGTATCGGCAAGCCGAACGGTGTCTCCGTGAATTCAAACTTGCCGATCCCTGGTATATGAAGCCTCAAGAAGTCGATGGACGGGGCTGGGGCGCGACGGAAGCTATCCGGGGGGCCTTGTGCCACTGGATCGACATCAAAGGAGGAAAGATTAAAAATTACCAGATTGTGGCACCCACAACCTGGAACGTCGGTCCGCGGGATGCCGAAGGCAATCTGGGTCCTATTGAAGAGGCCCTCCTTGGATCGCCAATCGCCGATCCCACAGACCCTGTGGAAGTTGGGCATGTCGCCAGATCATTCGATTCCTGTCTTGTATGTACCGTGCATGCTCATGATCGAAAGACCGGTAAAGAACTGGCCCGGTTCCGCATCGGGTAAGGCTGCCGGAGATAGCGGGAGAAGTCGTCTAACCTTGCGCCTCGTTCTTTTTGTGAAAGGGAGGAGAGGGGAGTAGGATGAAAGGTGATAGCACACTTGAATGGGGGTCCGTCCTTTAATGCGCAATGAGGAAGAAGAAAAACTCCGCCAGGAAATTGGTGAAATCCTGGCAGCTGGCTTAAAAACCCAAACTGAGCCCTTCCCCGAAACTCAGATCGAATTTGCGCAACTGCTTTCCGATGTTCGCAAACTTGATCAACAAGATTTGAAAGGGAAACTTGTTCTGGCTGGTTTTACGGATAAACCCTACGGGCCCGATCAAATGCGATGTTTGGAATGTATGTATTATCTTGTCCACCGGAAATGGTGTGACTTGCCTGAATTAAATCTTCCTGTCGAACCGGACTGGTATTGTCGTCTCTGGCGCATCTAACTGAATGGGATTATAGAAGAACGCGGAAAACTCCTGAGGTATATCACAAACGAGTGGTATCATCCATGGTTCAAATCGAACTAGACGCCCTGAGGAAACATTTGAGAACTCTTCTGGAGCAAGGGCTTCAGACAGAACTGGAACCTCGGGCCTACACAAGTGAGGACATTCAACATCTTATTCATCGCCTCCAGTCTCTGGGACCTGATGAGTATCAAAAGAAGTTAAAGATCGCCGGTTTTCAATTAGATCCCTATCGACCTCCCGAGGAAGCGGATGAGGATATCGTCCAATCTTGTGAAACCTGTATGTATTATGTGGTGCACCGCCAATACTGCGAATTGCCTGAACTGGCGATTCCGGTAGAAAAGGATTGGTCGTGCCGTCTGTGGCGAATTTGAGGGAAAAACTTCCAGAAGGTTCAGAGATGTTAGTGATTATTGGTTGCGGCAATCTGAACCGAAACGACGATGGGGTGGGAATTGTGGTGGCCCAACGGCTTCAAGCGTATTTAAGGGAGCATCCCCAAGCTGATGTCCGGGTATATGATGCCGGGACCGGAGGCATGGAAGTGATGTTTCAGGCACGTGATGCCAGCCGGCTCATCATCATTGATGCGGCAGTGACGGGATCCGACCCCGGAACCATTTATAAGGTTCCCGGTAGCGAAGTCATCAATCGAACGCCACCGGGCTATAGTCTGCATAATTTCCGGTGGGACCATGCGCTCTATGCGGGGCAACAGATTTTCGGGAGTTCCTTTCCCAAAGAGGTGACGGTGTATCTCGTGGAGGCAGCCGACACCCTGTTTGGTCTGGAGTTGACCGTTCCCGTCAAGCAGGCCGCCGAAAAGGTGTTTGGTCATGTCATGGGTGAGGTAAGACAGCATGCATCCTTGCATGAATCAACAAGAGAAGAGGGTAAGCCCACTTACCACACGGCCATGCCGGAGGCCTGCATTCATATCCGGAACGGCAGTCTCTATCTCAATGCCTCCTTGTATGAGCAATACTTTCGGCAGCTTCACAGTGTCATTTTAATGAAAAAGGATCATGCCCTCCTCCTCCTTCCAGTAGTCAATAGCGGCGCAGGCGGATTGCTGGTGAAAATCCGTAATGTCCAGGGTGACCGGGTCATTCATGCCCAAGAATTCTGTCGCATTCATGGTATTGATGAACAATTTGATCAAAGCGTTTCAGTGTCGTGGGATGAGAGATCGGCAGGCCTTATGGTTCAGATGCCGTCATTGGCCTATCTCGACGAGAACGGCTCACGTGTGATTGCTCTGTGATTTTTGTAACCTTCAAGTCCGGTCAGCGCACAACTCTATTGGAGTTTTCGATGGCAGGCCATTGTCATGTTTGCTGAAAAGTTTTTTTACGATGCAACTTTGTTGGCGTGTGAGAGGATAATAATTCCTGCATTCCATGCTGCAAACTTAGTTTTCACTTTGAAATATTAGTTGACATCCATGATTGGCCGTCAAATAATAAAACAAGGAGCGATTCAGCATGAATCAGAAAACCTTATTTGGCCTTTCCGATCATCGCGTTAAAGCAGCTCTGGCTGCTGCAGAATCTCCTGATGCCACCCCTGTTGAAAAAGTGGAGATGCTCATGGAAATTGCCATGGGGCTCCAGCAAAAACCCAAATCGTCTCAAGACCTCCATCACGCCTCTTCGCTGTATGCGAAGGCCCTCTCACTGTGTCCAGCCGACGAACCGTTGTTGAACGCACGGGTTCAGGCCCGAATGGGAACAGCGCTGAATAGCATGCCGCAAGATGTCCCGGATAATTTGGAGAAAGCCCGAGCCGCATTTGAGCATGCGATTGAGGTCTTGAAATACCATGGCTCACCAGAAGAACTGGCGGAAGCGGAACTTAATCTTGGGCTGACATTGCAAACCCTGGCGGGGTTAGGACGCGGTAAAATTTCTGATGCCATCAATCTCTATTTACGGGCACTCCGCACCTTTACCCGTGACCGATACCCCATGGAATTCACCATCCTGCACAATAATTTAGCCACGGCGTATCTCTCCATTCCTGTGACGGACCAGAATGGAAAAATACGAGAAGCCCTGGCGGTTCAATCCTTTGAAGAATCGCTGAAAGTCGTGACGCTCGTGGATCACCCGACCGAATATGCCATGCTGCAAAATAATCTTGGAAATGCCTTGCAATATGCTTCAAGCAGCCATTCCGTGGGCAATAATCTCCGGGCCGTAGCAGCCTATGACGAAGCCTTAAAAGTGCGGAACTCGAAGGATACACCCCTCGGGTATGCCAATACGATTTCAAACAAAGCCAATGCGTTGCGAAACCTGCCGGATGATATTGAACATCCTGAGCTGGGGAACCAGCACAATCTGGAGCTGGTCCGGACGTATTATCAACAGGCCCGTGCGATCTTTGAACAATATGGAGAGTCAGACAAAGTGACGATTACTCATGAAATGTTGGCTGAAGTTGAGGAGGAATTGAAGGGGCATAATCCCTCTCTGCTTTCACCTCACGGCGCATCCGGCAATGGAATGCTGACCCGGAACTAGCAAAAATCCTGAGAAGGGGGTGAGGATGATGGATATATCCGTTTTTTCCGCTGCCGACCCGCAATTGACATTCGGTTCAGGATTGTTTTTCCTTGTGATCGCTCTGGTGTTTGGCGCCCTTGGTGGGGCTATCGGTGGCATTCTCGTGGGTGGAAAGGCGCTTGGCTATGAGGTGGCGGCATTAATGGGTTCGTTTTTTGGACCGATGGCGTCGGTCCCGGGTGTGTTGATCGGGCTGCTCATATTGGCGGCCCTACTCTGATTATTGTTCCGGCGGAGGAGAAGTTCTCATGTTCGATATGTTTTGGAATTCAGTCGTGTTGTTCTGCAAGGGGAAATTATTTCAAGACACGTCCAAGGTCTTGATGTTGG
>BQIY01000296.1 GCA_021604265.1 Nitrospirales bacterium | reverse complement strand
CCTACGTCCGCGCCATGCCCTTGGGTGTCGCTCGTTGGCACGTTCTCCTCTATCAATTTGTACCACGAATCGGAACAAAGAGTCCTTATCGCCGGACCCGACGCCAGACCGCCAATGGTATGGGCGAAACCTGCCACAATGAAGAGGAAGATTGCTACCCACTTGCTCATAAAGATTGCCCCCTCGAAATCACAGAGGCTGCCGGATATCACTCCAGTGGTCGCCCACGCTATTCGGAGCGATGCCAGCGGCGATGACGGTTGTTCCTATCGCGTGCGAGGTCGCGTTGCAAAGCGGTTGCACCCTGCACACCCAGCATTGTTTTTCGGACTTCTCCTCTCAACGTGGCAGTTTATTAATACAGGATTTTTCGATCAAGCGAAAAATTAATAAGCTTTAAAATTCCAATTCTTGATGCACTATTTGAATATAAAATTGAATCATTTCAGTTGAAAGAGAATTTTTTTGAGAGGGTTGCCTGATCCTTGCTAGTTTCATGAATCATAGTTCCGCCCATCCCTATTGAGTGCCTCCAAAGCCCTCCATGTTTGAAGAACAGTAATTGGAAAGAAATCTTTAGTTAAAAAAGATGCGTGACCCCTTGCCACACAACGCGACGTAAGACAGACGATCACTCTACATCGTTGTTGCCAAAATCCAAGCAGGTTCATCGTGACCGCCAACGGCATCCAACTGAACGTTTCCGACGGGCGCCCGTTACTGATAGACCTTGTGTCAATTCAGAGCATTCTCGCGGACTTGGGTATGGGCATCTGGCCGCTGGATTTGACAAGTGTGTCCGACGAGATTCAGGCGTTGATTCGCCAGCAATCGCTCAGCGACGAAGAACGCGCTCGGCTTCTTGCACATTTTCTTCTTTCCCGCGAGCGTCTGTTGGAGGTGATCGCCCAAGCAGGGCGCACGCCGCATGTCTCAGGTGGCGGCGAGCTGAGCACCCGGAGATGACCCACGGATACTCTTATCCCCAGCTTTACGTCGTGCAGGGAGACGAAGACTTTAGCCGGTTCGACCGATTCCATGTGAACAAGGCTGACGACGGAACAGGGATTGACGAGTGCGCACAAATGCTCTACGGGAGGGGACTGGACGTGCACCTCCGTCGATCGGACGGCATTGTCTTCACGTTGCAGATGGATTGCCCTAACGAGGGGACCGGCTGGCTGGTGACCCACGATGGCGCCCAGCCGCATATCGGGAGCATCTCTCAGGCAGCTCCCGGTACAAAAATTCTCGTACAGGCTATCGGTCCACCGGCATGGAGCATCAACTACGTGGACAAATAACATGGCTTTTTGGCGGGCAGGCTGCCGGACTCTGATCGCACACCTGCCGATTCCGCTTCCCGAGCCGCGTTGGATTTAACAATTGTCGGGAGGGTTGAACGACTTTCTCCTTCACAGTCCGGAACTTACAGGATGCGATATGATGGAGAGCCGATCGTTGCCTGGATATTAGGCTCGCATCGGTGATAGTCTCGCGTATTGTTGGATGCCGTTTCTTTCTCACCTCCCCTGGGGAGCCGCTTCGTGTATGCATCGAGCAACCCACCGTCCGCGTTTTTCACAACGAACGATGGCGTAAGGCTCCACTACCCTGATAAAGGGTTTGGGCCGCCACTGATACTGCTGCCGGGTTGGACGCAGCCTGCCTCGGGATTTTCAGCACAGCTTGAATCTTTCTCTAGCGTGGCTCGCTGCCTGGCCCTCGATTTTCGTGGACACGGCAAGTCCGAGCGGCCTCAGCACGGGTATCGCGTTTCCCGGCTAGCCGGAGACTGTCGAGACTTTCTCGATCATCTCGTGGTGGATAACGCGGTTTGCTCGGTCATTCGGCCGGGTGCACAGTGATCTGGAGCTTCATAGACTTGTTCGGTCAGGACCGTATTAAGGCTCTCGTCCTCTGCGATGAGATAGTCGCTTTCCTTAGGCGACTGGTATGTTCTCAGGACGAATGCCGCAGGTATGGGGCGTCAACCGGCGAGTAGCGACATGGCCAGGGTGATCGAGGGCAGCTTGAAAATGCGCGCAAGGTTGCAGCAGAATCGATGCTCAGTATGATGCAGGCTGATTTCCGGGACTTGCTCCCGCTGATTCGACGGCCTACCCTCTGCATCGGTAGGAAGGACAGCCATCTCGGACCAGATGTCATGCCCTGGATTGCATCCCGTATCCCTGGTGCAACGGTGGCCATGATCGAGGGGGATCACTTCGTTCACTTGGAAAACCCGGTCGAGTTCAACGCGGCAGTTCAAAAATTTCTCGAAGTGGTGGACTCGGACCAACACTAACTCTCGTTTCCGGTGCAGTTCAACCGCTACGGACTGTTAATTGGAAAAAGATTGCGGGATTCATTATTTGTCTCCAGGACAGTTTAACAGCGGTGAGGTCGTGTCGAGCAAACCCATGTATTTCCCACCGGTTCCGTTCGATTTGGACGAGGCGGTGGAATGTTCCGATCTGGTGGATATAGCTTATGGGATGTACTACCAATGGGTACAGCAGGGCAGGCCACACACGCCACTCAATTTGCGTTGGCAACCTCCTCGTGACTCGCCCTATCGCTTCGGCGAACCGATCTGGGGAAATTCCGAGGTGCTCGTGTTTAGGGATTTGGAACCCTTTGCCTTGGTGGCCCAACGGGACGACAAGGCCTATGCCATTTTCCGCGGGACTGAAACCCTGGAGGATTGGTACAAGGATGTGGAAGTCAAACAAGTTTCTTACGAGCTGCCACATATTTCCAATATTGGTCTCGTGCATGAAGGATTCTTTGATCTGTATAAATCCCTTCGTCTTCCCCTCTTAGCGCAACTCAATGCGCTGCAAGGCATTCGCACGTTGTACATCACCGGACACAGTCTGGGTGCAGCCTTGGCCATGGTATCTACACCGGACTTAATGACCAACGCGTTGACGCAACATACTCCAAACGTCTTCCAATACAATTTAGCCGGTCCCCGTGCTTGCGATCCAAAGTTGGCCACCTTTCTTAATACCGGTCATGCTCACATTTATCGGATTGTGAATAGTTGCGATCTGGTGCCGGAAGTGCCCCCGTCGGTGTACCTTGGTTTTACGGAAAAGGTCCTGTACGAACATGTGGGCTACCCTGTGACCTTCACCGCGCAATACGGGGATGTTCCCGGCAACCATGCTCATCACACCAGTTACAATTACGCGTTAAAAAATCCCCAACAACCTCAAGGCCCTGTATAAACTAGGCATGAAAGGGTAGGGCCCTTGCGTCAACACCAAAACCAGAAAGTCGACATGGTTGCTCATACAAAACGGTTTAGAGTGAATGAATAGCCTCCTGCAAGGTTCGCGTGGGAGTGAAGGGATTTCAAGTCATTGGAGAGTGAAGCGCCATCTTCGTCCCGGCAACGCATTATCTTAGCCGGGCTCATCGGCAACGTGATGGAGTGGTATGACTTTGCCGTGTACGGCTATTTTGCCGCCATCATTGGACGCCAATTTTTTCCGTCCGATAATCCAGCCGTTTCATTGATCACGGCCTTCGGTGCGTTCGCCGCAGGCTTTTTGGTTCGGCCCTTGGGAGGTTTGTTGTTTGGCCGGATCGGTGACTTAATCGGACGCACCCGCGCGCTGACGCTTTCAGTCATCACCATGGCTGTTCCCACAGTGTTAATTGGTCTTTTACCTACTCACGCGGAAATCGGATTGGCGGCCCCTGTTTTGCTGGTCGCTTTTCGAATGATTCAGGGGTTATCGGTGGGAGGTGAGTACACGAGCTCCTTGGTCTTTTTAGTAGAAAATTCTCCGCACAATCGAAGAGCCTTCAGTGCCATTTGGGGTGTCTGGGGGGCAGGAGCCGGCATCCTCTTAGGCTCCGGTGTCGGGGCACTCCTGACGAATGGGCTTGATGAGGCACAAGTAGTCAGTTGGGGTTGGCGTCTTCCATTTATCCTGGGTGCGCTGGTAGCCGGCACTGGATATGTTGTCCGGCGTAATATCCACACTGAAAGGCCTGTCGGTGCAACGAAAAGCCCGGTCCTCGATTCCTTTGGGAAACACCGCTCATCAGTCATGAGGGTCGCACTCCTTAATGTTGGGTATGGCATTTCTTTTTACGCGGCTTTTGTCTATGCCGTCACCTACATCAAGGAAATCGATCATTTGCCTGAGGGCGTGGCCTTTAATCTGAACACGTTAAGCATGGCCCTGTTGTTATTGTTCCTTCCGATGGGCGCCTGGCTATCGGATA
>BQIY01000295.1 GCA_021604265.1 Nitrospirales bacterium | reverse complement strand
GAAACCTCTGTACAGCTGGAGGGAGCCTGGTGGTCGCTTCCAGAGACTGGTCTACCACCCGCACGGCTTGGCGACGGCTGATACTGTGATGACCGCCACGCAGTACGAGGCGAACAGCCAGACTTTGGCGTTTGGTCTGGCTATCCACGCTGCGTTCGGCAACACCATGGCCATCGTTGGAATGAGCCTTGATGACCAATACCTCCGTCACCAAATCGAGCGCTTCCGGGCAAATATAGGACCCATCTATTGGTTTAACAGTCAATTCTCGGATGAAACTTTATCCTGGACAAGTGAGCACGGCATTACCACCGTGCGGTCCGAGTGGAGCGATTTCTGGGAACGATGGCGCACGCTACCGATCGATCTGAACCAAGAGGAGGTCGTCGCGGCATGGTACTTGGCCGTCTCCGAGGCGGTCGAAGAGGCAGAAGGTGGCTCCTTGGGTCACCTTGAACGTTCGTTAAGAAGCATGAATCCCGCTGGCGCTCAGTCTCTTGGAAAACTCGCCGCCCATCTTTCGCAAGCCGGGATTCGGTCCGGTGAACCGGGGAAGGCGCGGCTGATCGGCGGCATGGAACCTCGGGCCATCGAGCTCGCGCTCCGAGAGCGCGTGATCAAATTGGGTATTCCCCTGCCGATCATCACCAAGACATTCAATCCACGCATGGCGTGATGTGCTGCGGTCTAACAAGTCGATGCAGCTGACGGTTGCCTGCGGGGTCCGCACCTTATTGGCGACGCTTTCGGCGCAAGCAAGCCTGACTTTCACTTTTGGAGGGTCACCAAATGGCAACTGTAAAGCGAATACCTGATCTCACGGCCTACACCTCCGTTCCACGGTATGCCAGCGAACGGTTCGGCCTGTATTAACTGCTGCTAGCCTGGAAATCCAATCGCATCGAAAAGAAATTCAACGAGGGCTTCCAGAACGACAAACCCTTAATCCTCGACAAGCTGAAGCGCGAATGTGCCGATCTGGTCGATATCAAGTACCAGGAGAGCGGTCAAATCGAACTTCATATCCGGCCTGGCGGGTTGCGGGGTTTCGCCCCCGTGCGACGACCCACTTTTGTTTCGGCAAAAGTGGGCAAAACCAGTGACGCCCCGCCCGCCTGCATCGGATTGATCGGACGCGAGCGAGGGGGAGACGGGCTAACTCGCGGGGCTCGAACAAGCCCGCCAAGAAGAAGAGCGTCCGATCATGGGGACGGGCGGCAGGCGTCGGAGTTCTCAACTGAATGGTCATTCTGAGCCACCGACGAAGAATTTGTGCCTAGCCCGACGATTGTCTTCGTGCTTGAAAAGAGTCTGGGTCGCTTTGAGTGTTGGGTTGTGGCCTCAAATAATTCTTGTAGAGACATGAATCATTCCTTGACATATTTCGACCATTATTTAATTATCTGTTCGCTAAATTTATTCAGAAAGCGGTTGAACTGATTGGAATTATGGAAGCCCTGCTTTGAACTTATTCAAGGAGTTGTTGTTTGCATATCAGCATATAACGCGGTGACAAACCGCTGGACGGGCAGGAAGCTGTTCAATGAACAAAACTCATAAACATTTGCGGAAAAATTTCGAGGTCTTTTATAGAAAATCGAAGACCCGCATCTTATCCAATTCATTTAATCAGAGTTAGGTTTGAAAAATGTTCCCAGAGAGCGGCAACGACTCAAAAGCCTTGAAAACCAGGTACGAGGAATTGAGATATTGGTACGAAAATCTCGTAAAGGAGGTAACCTTCACTCTTGAAAAAGAACTCAATACCGTAGGACTCAAAATAGTTAGCATCATGGGTCGCGTTAAGACATTGGAGAGCCTAAAGGAGAAGATTGAACGCAAGCAGTATTCTAACCCTTTTGCGGATGTAACTGACCTTGCGGGTGTGAGGGTCGTGTGTCAATTCACGACGGATGTGAAAACCGTAGACTCAATCGTTAGACAGCTGTTTTCTGTCCTTGGATCCGAGAATAAAGCAATCGCACTTGGAGCCGATCACATGGGATATTCCGGGACTCACCACGTAATACAACTCGACGAAAGGTATAAAGGTTCCAGATACGATGGCCTGGGTATATTAAAGTGTGAAATACAGGTCAGAACCATCCTTCAAGACGCATGGGCGCAGATCAATCACTCTCTGGTCTATAAATCTGAAGCTTCCATTCCGGAAAGAGAAAGGCGGGAGTTGAATAATGTCTCGGCGCTGCTTGAGGTTGCGCAGACCATCTTTGACCGGAGCCATGAAATGCGCAAGGGATACGCAGAGGAGGTGAAAAAAAAGCAGAACACGCCTACCGAATTCCTGTCGCAACCTATTGATCGTGAGACTGTCGCCGCCTATACCATGTGGAGGTATCCGGACCTTCCGATTAATGAGAAACTTCAAGAGATGTTTCTTGAGCAGCTCGATCACAACCGCTACAGGACGCTCAAGAAGCTTGACGAGATGATTTCAATGGCAGAAAAGGCGGTCAACGCGTATAAGCGTGTTGCCCCAGAATTGTTCAAGTCTGGTACCGACCACATCACGAAAAGTCTCGGATTTACGGACACCAATTTCCGGAAAAAGCACGCATTTGGTCCCCGTACGTCGCAAGCATTATCGGATTATGAAAATCTAGTACCTAATCGAAGAGGTAACGCATAATATAATGTCGCCGCCAATTTTCAGAATTAGAGGGACAAATCGTGCTGTTTCAAGTGTTGCAAAATGATAGATGGTCACGCTTTGGGATAGTGGATTGAAATAGAAAGCGAATTTTCCGATTGCAATACCCGACCCAGGAAAGAAAGACAAAACTACAATTGACATCCCAGCCCTAAATGCAATGCGGGGTTTCGCCCCCGCGCCACGAGCCACTTTGGTTTCGGTCAAAGTGGCCAAACCCATTGACGCCCCGCCCGGCCTCATCAGATCGATCGGACGCGAATGTGGAAGAGGCGGGCTAACTCGCGGGGCTCAGACAAGCCCGTCCAGAACAAGAGCGTCCGATCATGGGGACGGGCGGAAGGCGTCGGAGTTCTCAACTAAATTGTCACTCTGAGCCTCCAGCGAAGAATCTGTGCCCAACCAGACGATTGTTTTCGTGCTTGAAAAGAGACTGGGCGGATATGAGGGTTTTATTTTGGCCCCGAATTACTTTCGAAGAGGTGCGAATTGATCCTTGACTTTTTTTAAAGATTAATAAACTATCTTCTGGCTAGGATGTTGAGAGAAGTTTTTGGATAGGACTACAGTCCGGTGAACGGGATTTGATCTCATTCAAGAGAAGTGGTGTCATGGCGATCCGCAAAAGATCCCACAATAAATAGACCCTTAGAAACAACTCATTGAAACGGCGATAAAAATGTTTTTTCTGCTCAGAATATTCGAGGTGTTTTAAGCGGACAGAACTTGATAGCTCCGGCTCTTATGCGGATCTGCCTAAATATTGTTAGCTCGCTGAAGGGAGTCGAATCATATGGGATACATGTTGTCTTCTCTCGGAAATCTGCCGATTCAGGAAGATGTCTCACTGTACATTTTCGTCATAAACGGACGTTGGCGCGGCGAGTTTAACGACGCAATTGAGGAAAACTTCGGGGCCTTGGCCAAGCAAATTGGTCCGAACTCAGTAATCGCAAAGGGTTTCGATCCAGAAGCGTGGTCAGACCAGATCTGCTCGAAGTATCTCGGTAAGGACACCAAAACTATGTATGACGTCTGGCCCGCACTACTACTGACGGACGCACATCCAGAGAAACTTGCAGAAAAAAGCTTGCGGCTTCTTGTTCCGCTTCGTAATGCTGATAAGCGGTTTGGTGGGGTCGAAACGTTCTTTACAGCCTTGGCGGAATTCGCGAAATCGCGCAACCCCAATTTTCTCGCTCGATTCGAAAACAAGGAAACATTAAAGAGCAAAGCTTGGTCTGTACTTGAACTAAAACCGAATATCTTCGGGTTCGGAATCAATCTCAAGGAGGTGGCAGCCCGTGTGCAAGGGAAATAGCGAGCTAACAATTTTTTCGAGCCGACGCCGTGAAACGCCGCAGGCGCTTCGCGGTAAGGTCCCGGGCCGGCGTGGCTCAAAAAATCGTTAGACAGCATGAAAACCAGTGGCAACGTTCAAGCGGTTTTGTGGATCTTTGGCTACGGCTCTCTTATGTTGGATGGTTGGGAGAACTCCTACGGATGCACCCGCCGTGTTGTCGCCGATCTTCCGGGTCATCGACGTGTATTCAATAAGGCATCAATCGAGCGATGGG
>BQIY01000294.1 GCA_021604265.1 Nitrospirales bacterium | reverse complement strand
CCAAACTTCATGGTTCGAGGCAACTGCATCGTGACGATCAGTCACACTGAGACAGACGCATAGCAATACGGCGAGTACGGCTAGACGTTTTCTTGGATCTTTCATCACGTCCTTTCAGGCAGATGATCATCATGAGGCTCAGCATGTGTCACCGACACTAATGTCTTTTTAATTGTAACAGATTGTGAATGACGTGAGCTAAGTCAAGGGTTTAGGTGAGGGAAGGTAAAACTTCCATTTCCACATTCCGACCCCAATTGAAGCGCCAATACCGTCAGCCAGCACATCCCACGCATCGGCTTGTCGTAATGGCACGAAGGCTTGATGGATTTCATCAGTGATGCCGAACATCACTGATGCCATGATTGCTAGGACAGGGGCATAGAGCATCCAATCTTTTGGCGCCGTATGGAGAAGGGCTCGATAACAGAGGATGGCCAGAATCGCATATTCGATAGCGTGGATGATTTTATCGTCAAACCCGGGAAAGATGGCAATGAAGTTAACTCCAGGGGAGGATAGTGACGAGAGAAAGACGATCAAGCCTGCATAGAGAATGACCGGAAGCCAATAGGCCCAGAAATGTGTCCGTAATTTTTGTTTAGTTAGAACGGTCATCAATAAAATCTTAATTATACTCGATGAGCACGTGTATCAAGCGATTATTTGAAAGAGAATTGTTCTCTTTTCATGAAACTGACATAGTCTTTCTCTTGAAAAGGGGGAGACAAAAAGATTGAGCGAAGTCAATACAGACAATTTACCACTTGACTGAAAGCAGTGTTTTAGCTAGCTTGAAATACGTAACACGATACTCATCGAGTATTCAAGGTTGAAGGCACTCCAAAGGGATTGTGCGGGTTTACTTGCAGTCTCTTTCTAAACTTATGCGACCTAAATTGACTCCAGGAGTTCGTCTTGACGAACTTGCACAATATGTTCAAGGCCAGGTACATGGTGAAGGCAAAGTCCTCCTGACCGGAGTCGCAAGTCTTGAACAAGCTGACCCAGGCGATTTAGTCTTTGTCACGGACTCCACGCTTTCTTCGTTGGCTCGTCAATCCCACGCTTCGGCTTTTGTCACTTCGCGCCCAGTTCAGGATGACTCGCGTCCCCAACTGATCACACCTAATCCGCTCTATGCATTTGCCTGCCTTACGCAACGGTATTTCCTTTCCCCCGTTTCTCGCCACGGAATTGCTGACACTGTGGTGAAAGGGAGCGATGTTCGTATTGGACCAGATACGTCCATCGGCGCGTTTGTCACGCTTGGAGATCGCGTTCAACTTGGGGCACGCGTGACGCTCTATCCAGGCGTGGTGATCGGTCATGATGTGGTGATTGGTGATGATACGATTCTGTATCCGAATGTGACGGTCTTAGATGGTTGTCAAATTGGTGCGCGCGTCATTGTCCAGTGCGGCTCTGTCATCGGAAGTGATGGATTTGGATATGTGGTCCATCAGGGACGACATCAAAAAGTTCCACAACTGGGTAGCGTCGTGATCGAGGATGATGTCGAACTGGGAGCCAATGTTACAGTTGATCGCGCAACATTTGGCTGTACCACGATTAAGCGTGGCACGAAGATCGACAATCAAGTTCAAATTGCCCATAACGTACAAATCGGTGAAGATTGCATTCTTGTGGCTCAGGTGGGAATTGCTGGAAGTACGACGGTAGGACACCATGTTCTCATCGGTGGGCAAGCCGGCCTGACCGATCATTTGACGATTGGGGATCAAGCCAAAATTGCCGCCGGTTCTGGAGTCAGCCGATCAGTCAAAGCCGGGAAAGCTGTCGGTGGGTCCATGGCCTTTGACTATACATCATGGCTGAAAGTGCAAGCGCTCATTCAACGATTGCCTGAGATGCGCAAAGAAATTCAAGAACTCAAAGCCAAACTGGCTGATCGTGAGGCACGTCACTAACAAACCGCTTCGGTACTCACCCTTTATTCTTCTTCCCTTTTTTCCCAGGAGGAAGGATAATGCCCTTCCAAAAAAACATTTTGGCCCAAAAGTATCCAGCCCAAGGTAAGGCAATGGCCGGAGCCGGGTCGATCACACCTGACCAGATAGTCACAATCGATAAGCCAATAAACAGAAGAATTCCCAATAGGTACCAGAGAGGAATAAGCCCTCGTCCCCGGTGTTCAACCGGTGATTCGACTGATGCTCGCCTGGCTTTTTGAACAGACCGCTGTGTGGCTGTTCTCATTCGACTGGCAAAGAAAGCCGGAAACTCTCGCAACAAAAATTGGTGATACTTCGTCTGAGCCAATCCCACCAGCACGCCAATGACCAATAGGCCTGAACTTGAGGTGAAGGTCTCCCAGGAATAGCCGCCATTCCAGAGTTGAATGAGAAGTCCAACGACTCCCACGACCATCATGATCAGCCCGGTCATGCCGGCTGGAAAGAGAATATGTGTCCGCACATAATCGTGCGCCTTTTCAACTTCGCCTTGTACTTTTTGTGTGGTAATAACTTTGGCCATGCGCTCTAGATCCTTCGATACTGACCTGATTGTGTGAGTCGTTTCGTGAGGTGGATGCGTGCAATGAGGCATTTCATGAATCTGAGTTCTCTCCGTTTTTCAAGTCAGATTCATCGGTGAGTGAATCGTCTCCCGGAATCCGATATTGCTCAGTCAGCCATCCGTTCAAGTCAAGAAGACGGCATCGTTCTGAGCAAAATGGACGAAACGTATTGCCATTCCAGGTCATTGGGTTATGACAAGTTGGACAGTGCATGCAAGACAACCAATGCAAAAATTAAAATGTCAATTGTAAAATTTAAGGACCCTTCTAATTCTCTTACTGTTCACTCGACATTTTGCACTTTTCAATTATTGAGCTATACATGAAACTGCGCTTCATATAAATCTGTATACATTCCGCCTTGCTCAAGAAGCTGTACATGATTTCCTTCCTCAACAATTTGACCATGCTGTAAGACCACAATGCGGTCAACATTGTGCAAGGTCGACAATCGATGGGCAATCACAAAGGTCGTTCGTCCTTGGATAAGGTGCGTCAAGGCTTCTCGGATTTTGACTTCCGTCTCGGTATCAATATTGCTTGTTGCTTCATCAAATATCACAAGAGGCGGATCTTTCAGGAGCACTCGCGCAATCGAAACTCGCTGCTTTTGGCCGACCGACAGTTTGACGCCACGTTCGCCGATCCAGGTGTCATAGCCTTCTGGAAGCTCGATGATAAATTCATGCGCTCGTGCGGCCTTTGCTACCCCTTCGATTTGTTCTTGTGTCGCATGTAGATCGCCATAGGCAATATTCTGTCGAACCGTCCCGTTGAATAAGAATGGCTCTTGTTGAACCAGGCCTATTTGATTTCGTAGGTACGCAAGCGGAAGGTCTCGGATATCATGTCCGTCCATCGTAATGGCACCAGCCTTGACATCATAAAACCGCATGAGCAATTTAATAATGGTACTTTTTCCGGCTCCACTGTGGCCAACCAAGGCCACTTGTTGACCGGCAGCGACATTCAACGAGATCTCTTGTAGGACGGGAACATCTTCACGATAAAAAAAGGAGACGCGTTGAAGAGCGACGGTCCCTTGCAACCGAGCGGTCGTTGGGTGGACGGATGGTTGATCAATCACCTCCGGCTTAAAGTCTAAGACTTCAAACACTCGTTCGCTGGCGGCTAAGGCATGTTGCAATAAATGATTGACAGAATGAATTTGATTGACGGGAGTATAAAATAATACAAGATATGATAAAAACATGACCAATTCACCCAAGGTCAATTGTCCTTGCATGACTTGTTGAGAGCCATACCATAAGATGAGGACGGTTCCAAGACTGCCGATAAAGATCATGCTTGGAGAATACACCGACCAGAGATACATGGCTCTCAGATTTGAACGGCTGTAGTCATGACTTCGTTTGGTGAATTGCTCCTGTTCATAGGTGTGACGATTAAACCCCATGGTTTCTCGAATGCCTGATATGGCATCTTGCAAATAGGCATTGAGGTCAGCGGCATCTCGACGGATATCGTGGTAATAGCCATGCACACGTCTCGTAAACCAGACCCCGGCTATGATGAGAATCGGCACCGGCAGAAGTACAAAGCATGCCAACTGCCAATTGAGGGTAAAGAGTATAACGGTGATGCCAAGTAGTGTCAGTGAGGCGGTCAACATCCCTTCCAGTCCGTCAATGAAAATACGTTCAACGTGTTCGGTGTCATTGGTCACTCGCGACATGATTTCCCCTGTTGAC
>BQIY01000293.1 GCA_021604265.1 Nitrospirales bacterium | reverse complement strand
TCGAATTTGACTCGATTGGTCTTTAAGCGTGAAATATTGATGGCCGGATGACGGTCGACGAAGATTGGAAATCTGCCCTTCGACCCAAACCACAGGGAATTGGTCTTCCAGGGAGTTTCGTATCTGACGGGTCAGCTCCGAAACAGTCAGAATGCGGGAAAGGACATTCTGCAACAACTTGCCCCTTATTCATGAACTTGCAATCGTTGAATACCGATTGCTTTACCGGTTATGGCATCTACCTCAATCAACGCGGCTCTTAAGACGGCAGGACCTTGAGCCACTTCAAAGCGCCTTGGGGTTTGCAAAAGAAACTTTTGAATCACGATATCCGCCTTCATGCCGATGACGGAGTTTTGCGGACCCGTCATTCCAATGTCGGTCAAATAGGCCGTGCCTTTCGGAAGGATCTGTTCATCAGCTGTCTGAACATGGGTATGGGTACCGACTACGGCTGAAACCTTTCCATCCAGAAAATGGCCCATCGCCATTTTCTCGGATGTCGTTTCAGCATGCATATCCACAATAATCGCCTGTGTCCGCTCTCTCAAGCTCGCCACTTCTCGTTCTGCGACACGAAACGGGCAATCAAGGATAGGCATAAACACTCTCCCCATCAATTGGAGAATGCCGAGCGATTCACCAGAAGCCGTATCAATAACCATTGACCCACGACCGGGAACTCCGTCTGGGTAGTTCGCCGGTCGAAGCACACGGGAGTCTTTCTGTATGAAATCAACCGCTTCCTTTTTATCCCACGCATGATTCCCAAGTGTAATGACCGCAAGACCCAAATCAAATAAGTCGCTGGCGATATCTGGCGTAATCCCAAATCCACCAGCGGCATTTTCCCCATTGCCGATCACCACATCGACCTGGTGTTGCGCAATGACTTTATGCAGACGCTTCATCATCACGCGCCGCCCAGGCTCTCCCACAATATCGCCAACAAAGAGAATGTTCATACAGAGATACTCACCATCCGTTACTTCGCAAACTCAATAAATCGATTTTCCCGAATGACCGTAATTTTAATTTGTCCAGGATACGTCATTTCCTGCTCAATTTTTTTGGCTAACTCACGAGATAGTGTGAAGGCTTCAGTATCATTCAATTCTCCCTGACGTACGACAACACGAATCTCCCGACCGGCCTGAATGGCATAGGCCTTATCAACGCCATTAAATCCGGTGGCTAATGACTCAAGCTTTTCAAGACGTTTGACATAGGCTTCGAGCGTTTCACGGCGAGCGCCGGGTCTGGCAGCAGACAACGCTTCGGCAGCGGCCACCAGCACTGACTCAGGACAAATGGGTTCGACCTGTTCATGGTGCGCGGCAATGGCATTCACAATTTTTTCAGATTCGCCATATTTCTTGGCCATTTCAGCACCCAGCATGGCATGCGTCCCTTCTTCTTCATGACTGACCACTTTCCCAATGTCATGAAGAAGCGCTCCGCGTTTGGCTAATTTCACATCAAGCCCAAGCTCAGATGCCATAATCCCGCAAATATAGGCCGCCTCTCGTGCATGATAGAGATTATTCTGCCCATAACTCGTTCGATATTTTAACCGACCCAAAAGCTTCACGATTTCAGGATGGAAGTCGGATAGCCCCACTTCAAAAATGACCTTTTCCGCCTCTTCTCGCATGAGCTTGTCCAAATCACCCTTCACCTTTTCCACGACTTCTTCAATTCGAGTCGGGTGAATTCGCCCATCCTGCATTAACCGTTCAAGAGCGATTTTGGCAATTTCACGACGTAGGGGGTCAAAGCCAGACACGATAACCGCTTCCGGGGTTTCATCAATGATCAAATCAACTCCAGTCGCCGCTTCCAAAGCTCGGATATTTCTCCCCTCACGGCCAATAATTCTCCCCTTCATTCCATCACTGGCAAGTGGTACGACGGAAATCGTCGCTTCATTGACATAGTCCCGGGTAATACGCTGAATGGATCGCGTGACCATTTCAAGCGCTTCTTTGTCCGCATTCTCACGAGATTCATCGAGGATTCGTTTACTCACGAGCGCTGCGTCCAATCGAGCTTCGCTTTCAATTTCACTCAGAAGCTGACGTTTGGCTTCTTCCACGGTCATACCGGCCACTCGTTCTAGCGCTTGACGATGCTCACGAACGGCCTGGTCGCAGGCCGCTTCTTTGCTGGCAATGCTTTCTTCTCTTTTCGTCAGCACCTGCTCCCGCCGTCGAAATTCTTCTTCTCGTTTTTCTAAGGTGCTATACTTGCGATCAAGACCCTCTTCTCGTTGAAACAGCTTTTTCTCTGTTGCCTGAAATTCTGAACGTATTTCTTTTTCCCGCCGTTGAATATCGGACTTGGCCTGAAACAGCAGGTCCTTGGCTTCAAGTTTGGCATCTTTAATTAGGCGATCGGCATCTTGCTCGGCATTTTGTGCGAGCTGCCGTGTCTGCTCTTCGACTTCAGAACGTTTTGATTCATCCTTGTTTCGCTGCATGACCCCGTTCAAAATAAATCCCAGGGCCAATGCCAGGACGCCAACAAGAACTGATATGGTGATCGTAGTAAAAATGGCAGCCACCCCCTTCCATACTATCCACACTCTAGAGTGGTGGAGTCGTGTGAACGAACGCTACGTAGAGTAGTGCCCGGGTTCAACACGAGAGAATTGTGGTAGAGGAACTGCTAAAAGTAAGGCTGTGTTGGAAAGACTGGCCGTGAACGAGAAGGTTTCGAAAAGTCTGTGCTGCGAAAACGTATCCGAGAAAAAGGCCTATCTCGCAGAAAGTCACCAGGATGATGACTTGAATTATTGACAGGAATGGGCGAATGGGAAAGATTCTGCAGAGGAAAAACGAGCTGATGACGAGGAGAAGCGTTTAATCGTAAATACTTCGTCGACGACTCATTTCTCCACTGAGTTACGATATTCTTCAGGTTGGATACGCAGTAGTTCGCACACTGTCTTCCGAAAACGATCATCAGTAGGGTGAAAGACCCCAAAAACTTAGCCATTACCAACACGGCTGCACTTTAATGACAGCCTCCTCCAATTTTCCCTTCATAATCTAATTAAGAAGGGAACGTACATTTCTTTAATTTTAATAATCTATCACAGCTTTACAGTACCAGAGATAGGTAAAGATTTTCAAGTTACGCTATGGGGCTCCCTTGAAATATCAATGGGAGAGAGGACTTCTTGGCTGCAACTCGCAGAAAGTCTCAGCAATGTACCTCAGCGATAGGAAAATGGGGATAAACTAGAATAATACGGACGAGATCAGGCTCAAACGGGATTGAGTTCAAGCTGATGATCAATGTGTTCAAGCATACTCTGCGTCAACCGCTCGACCTCAACTTCGCCTGCTCGTTGATCGCGTTGATGTTGAAATAACTGATCGGCAATGTTGATTGCAGCCAGGATAGCCAATTTCGTGGGCGTACCTGTCTTCATGTTTTGAGTTAAGGTTCGCATCTGTTCATCGACATAGCTCGCCAGCTGTTGAATATAGACTTCATCAGCTTCTCCCTGGAGTGAAAAACGCTGACCATAGACTTCGACTTCAATGGGTTTCTTCACATCATCCCTCCTGGTGGTTACTTGTATTATCAAGAAACTCTAATTCACCAAGGACTTTTTCAATCCGAGAACGTATAGTGGTTCGCTCATCCTCCCACCCCTGTGTCAGCTCATCATGCTTGACCATTCGCTCCCGTGCGATCTGAAGTTCTTCTTCTAACGAGGCCTTGTCATGACGAAGCTCAACGACAAGATCAACTAACTTTCGTACCCGGACTTCCAGAGCTTCTATGTTATCCAGACTCATGATCCCCCCTTAGCAACATTCCTGGATGAATCGATAAATCGGAATATAAAAATTTCAACACATCCTGTCAAGCGAAGCCGCCTGGCACGAATGCGTTAAAAGCTCTCGATAGACACGATAACTCCCGAGCACTCGTTTGACATACCCCCGTGTCTCTCGGTAGGAAATCCTCTCGACAAACTCATCTGAATCGGCTTGAGGATCCTGCGCAATCCACCTCCGCACCACATGGGGACCGGCATTGTACGCCGCAACCGTATGGACAAGGTTTCCATGAAATTGCTTCAAGAGCTGCCCCACATAAGTGGTTCCCAATTGAATATTCGTATTAGCATTAAACAAGTCATCGTGCTGAGGAGACGGCACCCCTAACTGATGCGCCACTTTCTTGGCCGTTGCCGGCATCAGTTGCATCAGACCACGAGCCCCAACCCGAGACATGGCTCGTGCATCATAT
>BQIY01000292.1 GCA_021604265.1 Nitrospirales bacterium | reverse complement strand
TATGGAGCGTGACATGATCTGCCGTGAGACGAATGGGACCTTGAATCACGACAACCGACCCTTCGGCGTCATAAACTTCTGTCGCCTGATCATAGTCAAGACTGTCAGCGGTAAGCTCGACCGGAGAAGACGCAGAAGAGGACGGCTGCGGAGACTCTGGACTTGTCTCTTGTGCTTTGACCTGCACGGAAAAGAGAAGACCGACCAATGCCGCCATCACTGCAATACAATATCGAAAATACCGCAATCTACAGCTCACAAGCATAATCATGTCGATGAGGATGACTAACCAGTTTTGAGGAGCGGTCTCACTTCACCAGCAAGAAACAACGAACCGGTTGCGCAAATCACATCAGAAGACTTCGCCAAGTGCTTCGCTAACTTCAACGCCTCGGCCAGTTGAGGGATTTCATGCAGCGTAAAAGGTCCCTCTGGTACATGCTGTCTCAGTTCATGCACTGTCGCAGTCCTCGTCATGGACACTTCAGTCAGAATCAAATGATCGGCCAACGGGCACAACAATTTCAAAAAATTGGCACAATCTTTATCCCGCATCATCGCCAATATCACAATCAGCCGAGCGTCATCTTTATGAAGCATCGGCATCAGGGCATCAACCAACACCTTGCCTGCTGCCGGGTTGTGAGCCCCATCAATAATCAGGCGCGGATGACCTTCCCGTACCTCCAACCTTCCCGGCCACACCACCTGGGAAAGGGCTGACCGTATCGCGGCCTCCTGAACATGCACCCCCCCCTTGCTCACGTGCTCCAATAAGGCCAAGGCACAACCGGCATTGTTCATTTGATGATTCCCGTGAAGAGAACAAGAAAGGTGAGAATAGTGTGTCTCGATTCCTTCATAGCAAAACCGTTCACCAGGTTCAGGAAACACATGAAACGCCGTTCCTAATCCATAACACGGTGCGTGACGGGAAGATGCCACCTCTCGAATGACAGTTTCGGCTTCGACAGGCATATTGCCAAAAATCACTGGTCTCTCGGGTTTAATAATCCCCGCTTTTTCAAACGCAATTTCTGAGAGTGTCGAACCGAGATAAGATTCGTGATCATAAGAGATGGACGTAATCACGACACCCAGAGGGGTCAGGACATTGGTCGCATCAAACCGTCCGCCCATTCCGACTTCGATAACCGCAATATCGACCGCCTCATCAGCAAAATACTGAAACGCGATCGCGGTCGTAAACTCAAAAAACGTGAGGGCAGTCGGAGTGGATGCTTGAATCTGCTTCGTGAGGGAAACCACTTGATGTTCCGAGATCAACTGTCCACAGATCCGAATACGTTCTCGAAAATCAACGAGGTGAGGTGAAGTATAGAGGCCGACTCGATATCCTGAGGCCTGAAGAATATTGGCCAACATCGCCGCAGTCGAACCCTTACCATTTGTTCCACCAACGTGCAGAGTGTTGTAGCGATGTTGAGGATTACCTAAGTCGTGTAAGACGGATCCTATCGACTCGAGACCAGGCTTAATTCCATGCCGATACAGACCATAAAGAAACTCCGTCGTATCTTTATAGTCCATAACACGTCACGAACGAACGATCGTAGAAAAAGCTATCGTACAACCATCGCGAACATCGTACAATGACGCGTGCAAAAAAGACGATGCCCAACCCATACGTGAGCAACGGCATGTCGTTCCTTACACCATCATGTGATGTAATAACATCTGCATCTCAGTCTTGAGGTTTTTCCGAGGAACAATCCGATCAATCATGCCATGTTCAAGGAGAAACTCTGCACGCTGAAATCCCTCTGGCAAACGCTGTTTAATGGTTTGCTCAATGACCCGAGGTCCGGCAAAGCCAATTAATGCCTTGGGTTCGGCTAAAATGATATCTCCCAACATCGCCACACTTGCCGTCACGCCGCCAAAGGTCGGATCGGTCAGCAGCACGAAAAACGGGAGACGGGCCTCATGAAATCGAGCAAGAGCTGACGCCGTTTTGGCCATTTGCATCAGGGACAGTGCCCCTTCCTGCATGCGAGCGCCCCCAGAAGTTGTAATTAATAAAAACGGGAGCTGTGCGTCTAAGGAACGATCAATCCCACGGCAAATTTTTTCACCGACGACCGATCCCATACTTCCACCCATAAAACGGAAGTCAAAGATCCCGATGCCGAGACTATGCCCGCCAACCGCACATTTCCCGACAACAATGGCTTCTTTTTTTCCGGTTTTCTGTTGCGCGGCAAAGAGCCGGTCCGAATACGAAACGGTATCAACAAATTCGAGCGGGTCTTCAGGAACCAAATCCGCATCCCATTCTTCGAACGATCCTTGATCAATCAGAAGCTCAATGCGTTCTTCCACCGATAACGGGAAATGATAATCACACTTTGGACACACCTTCAGGTTTCGATCAACTTCTTTTGCATAGATAATCGCCCGGCACAAGTTGCACTTCAGCCACATTCCCTCGACAACTTTTGCTGACTTCTCGTTATCGTCCGTCGACTTTTGACGTTTAAACCATCCCATGACTACTCCTTCTCCCTCAAGACTCGACAATTAGAATGGCATGATGACACCCGATAATTCTTGAAGGTCGATCGCGTGCCTCACGGAACATGCCGCCAGAACAACGACGAACTCTCTGTATTGAATATGTACCGCGAATCCAAATACGTTCCAGCTACGGCGTAGCACTTACCCCCGCGCGATGACTCACTGTAAACGTGCAGAAGTTATTGGAAACGGCGATAACCGGCAGTCTGCACCTTATCATAGGACCAATGTCCCAGCAAGAAAGATATCCAGACAAAAAATAGACGAGAAGGACAGCGAAGGAATGCATGAAATGAACCGTCAGTCCTCTTAGTTCATCACACTGGATTCTCGTGCTATTGATATTTCCCGATTAGAGACGAAAAGACAGTGTCCGTTGCTCACACAACGCTAAAGAATATTCGTATAAAACGGTAGGAAGAGGTATCAGGAAAGGAAAGGCTAGATGATGAGGGATACTCATCCGCGAATTCATTGGTGAGCCAATTCGTATCAACCACCACGCGCATGCATTTCCAAATGAGGGTCTTGCCGGAGGCGCTCGATTTCAACAAACCGACCTCGAGTCTCGACGCGCTCAAGCTCTTTCCGTTCTTCCGCACCGCGATCGGCTCGAACTTGCCACGTTGACTCAAGTAATGCCCGCAATTCATTTTCTGTTGCGCCATCACGTAACGGCTGCCGCAAATCAATACCCGTCTTGGCATAGAGACATAAATACCACAAACCATCTGCCGTCAGGCGGCTGCGGTCACAGGTCGAACAAAATGGGAGCGTCGTCGAGGCGATGATGCCAAATCGCGTTCCATCCGGCAGTCGAAACCGCTTGGCTGGAGCCCAGGAATCTTCAATAATCGGCTCAATGAGTCCGTAATGATGACTTAATATCTGTAACATTCTCGCGCAAGGCAAGACCTTGTCAACAGACCAATCCGTCGCGCCACCAACATCCATATATTCAATAAATCGAACTTCTCCGTTCACTTTTTTGCCAAATTCAATTAAATCGATTAATTCATCGTCATTAATGCCTTGCATCGCCACCGTATCAAGTTTTAAGTCTTGAAACCCGACCGTCCTGACCGCATCGATTCCATCAAGGACTTGGGAAAAGGTGTTGCGTTTCGTCAATGCTTTGAACCGGTCGGCATTCAACGTATCAAGACTCACAGTCACTCGATGCAGCCCGGCATCATAGAGTGCTTGAGCTTGATCCTTCAAAAGAATGCCATTGGTGGTCACGGCAATATCTTTAATCTTTGTATTCTGACGAAGCAATGAGATAAAGGCTGGAAGATCTTTTCGGAGCAGCGGCTCTCCACCCGTAATGCGAACTTTGTCCACACCCAGGGAAGTAAAGACATTGGTCAGCCTCACGATTTCTTCAAATGTTAGTAATGTTTCCCGTGGCAGCCAGACGTATTCTTCTTCCGGCATACAATATTGGCACCGAAGATTGCATCGGTCCGTCACCGAGACACGCAACGCTCGAAGTGGACGTCCCAACGTATCCACAGCCATGGGTACCGACCCCTGTTCATTCACCGTAATGTTGTCTTGCGCATTTTCCATTTTGCACTTTTCATTTGTCACTCGAGGATCATGGGTGTTCTTCAACCCAGACTTCGCCTTCCGGCGTCTCTTCCAATTTCCAAATAGGCGTGATTTGCTTCAACTCGTCAATACACCATTCACACGCCTTAAACGCATCGGCACGATGTTCAGCTCCCACGA
>BQIY01000291.1 GCA_021604265.1 Nitrospirales bacterium | reverse complement strand
AGAGAATTGGGGAGGTAATTGGTCCTGTGGGCAATGTCATTTCTTCTGTACAGGAATAAACAAAGAATGGCCATTTGAACATTGTTCTCCAGATTTTTCAGCTTGTAATAATGATGAACAAGAATCCGCATGAATTTGACCATTTAAATGCATGGAACTCTTTATCCGATGCAGATATAAATGGTGTTGTTTCTACAGGAACGATTGCAATATTGCAAAAGGTTGTTCATTTGTTATCGGAAAGCCCGCCTCACGAACAACCATGTGTCGATTCTGATAATTTTGTTGCATTAGTAAGAAAAATGGGAGAATTATACAAAAGAGGATCACGAACACTTGGTGAAGCAATTATTGCTGCGTCTGAGCTCTTGGACACTAACCAGATGGAAGAAGCGAAAGCTGTATACAAACAGTTTTTGTCATCGTGTTCATCGAAATTTTATCGAGATATAGCCTCTAGACAGCTAAAGAAGATATCCACAAAATGAGACGGAAAAATGAGGGTGAGATTTTTTTATCAAAAATGGCGGGAAAATATAGGGAAAAGGGGTTGGGAGTCTTTTATCTGCGCATTAAGACCGCCTGCGTAAGCTGGCGGAGATTCACTTTAAAACCACCACGGCCTTCTTGATGTCCAAACAGCGACCCGACGTTCCAATAATCGGGATGACGCCGTTCTCTGGCAGTTTACGACGTATGGAAATATTTTGGGGGGTTGACCCGTATCTTATGCCGAATGTTTCAAATACGGATGAACGCATTCAGGTCGCTGAAGCGATCTTGAAACGTCAGCAACTAGCTAAACGTGGAGACCGTATTGTTATTCTTTCTGGAGAACACGGTCAGAAACTCACGGGTGCCAATCTTATGAAAATCCATGAAATACATTAGCGGATTGTTGCCTGGTGTTTGCCATATCAGTTTACGGCCAATCGAAACTCAGACGTGCTCTTTTCTAGGTTCAATGTTCCATTTCCGTCATTGGAGCAGCGTGCCTACGCCTGAGTGAACCGGCCCTTAATACTTCTAATTTAAATGTGAGTAGGGTTATTCAGACGTTTTGGTTGTTGGTACCTCATGGTCTGATTTTTGGTTAGTGAATTGCATGCAAAGACCCGCCTCGAGATTTATTTTGACAGTACGGAAATGAGTGTGGAAAATAGACTGTATGATTATGGTGTGCACCTTCAGAGATGACTTTCGTCAGCAAATTGTGCCCTTCCTGAACGAACGCGGCTATGATGTCTGTGTGCCTTCCCATCGGCAAGACGTTCTCGCGATGGCCATTCAACAGCAGCCATTGGCTGTTTTATTAGATATGTATGTGAGTCACCCCAGTGGCTTAGATGTGTTACGTGAATTACGGTCTCATGGATTCCGAGGGAAAGTTGTCTTACTCGGCGGGAGTTCGATGAGTGGAGTCATTTCACAAGCCCATCAACTTGGGGTTGATCAAGTTGTTGGTGGACCTCAGTGGGTGGATGGTCCGGCGACATTTTTCTGCGGTCAAATCGAGGCAGCCATTCATGCCACATTGCATGCGTCGATTGCTGTGAAGGCGTATGAGATCTATCAGGCGCGAGGACGAGCGCAGGGTCAAGATCTGGACGATTGGCTCGAGGCAGAACGATTCGTCTTCAAGCGCGGGTTTTCCAAGAAATCTGTTGGCCAACCGTCACGAACAGCCTTGAAAGAAACACAATCTCAGAAAAGTCAGCTCCATATTACACTGCTGAGCGATGAGAGAGAAGCGAAAAAGTGATGTGGGCTCTCAATCGTGCGATGTCTACAGATGGTAGGCCTTTCGTCCAAGTCTCTTCAATTGGTTCAACTCACTTTTTATACGAAATCATGTCATTGAGCCTCGTGCAGAGTTCCATGAATAATCGTCCCATTGGATAGTTCGACTCCCTCTCGTACGTGTCGGCCCGAACGTTGGATGCCCTTGATCAAAAATAGGGAATGGTGTTCGGGGTCATCTTCATGATCTCTTTATCGACAATTCGGACGTGGTCAGCGGTAAGGGAAGAGGGGATCGTACATGGAGGTCCCGCTGTGGAAATGGAATTTCGATTCCGTTTTCTCTGAATTTCTTCACGATGGCACAGTTAATGTCTGAGTGTATCTGACGTCGGCCTTGCGGATCTCCGACCCATGCCAAGAGACGCATGTTCCATGACGAATCCCCGAACGCCATGAGCCAGGCTTTCGGTTCCGGATTGGCTAAGACTTCAGGGTGCTCTCTGGCTGATTCCAATAGGGATGACATGACGATGTCGAGTTCTGAGCCATATGACACGCCGACATCAATTTCCAGCCGTGTTTTGGGGTCGCCGTGAGACCAATTCACAACGGTCGAAGAAATAAATTCAGAGTTAGGGACGACGAAAGCGATATTATTGAGTGAGCGGATAGTCGTCGAACGAATATTAATTTCCACCACATCGCCCTCGGTGTCCGCAACGGTCACACGATCGCCGACTTGTATGTGCTGTTCAAAGAGCAGGATGATTCCAGAAATAAAGTTCGAGGTGAGATTTTGTAATCCAAACCCGATTCCCACTGATAAAAACCCAAAGATCACGGCCAGGCCGCTGAGGTCAATGCCGATGAGCTGAAAAGCAATGATAGCTCCCAGTACCCACAGCAAGTATTGTGCAATGCGGGTCATGGTATATTTAGTGCTGGAAGGTAGGTTGATTCGTTGCAAAAGACGGTTCGCAATAAACTGGCGAAAAAACCGGTTGAGAATAAAAAGTCCGCACATGAAGACCATGAACACCACAAGTGAGGAAATCGTTACCGGGGTTTGATTGACGGAAAACAGTTGGTATTGAAGCATGCTGTTCGTCATTGACCACACGTCCCAATCATTCATCATTGAAGTTCCTTTCTCTCGGTTTTCATGCCTTGCTGTTTATCGGCTTCAATGTTCAGAGGTTCTATTGTTCTGAAGAAGCGTTTTCATTCTTCGATTTGGGCATGAGGTCTTTTGGCAGTGTGACGGTATTTTTTAAAACATCGATGGCAAACTGCGCTAATCCCCGTAAGCCGCCGGTGAATGATTTCAATGGGAGGTATCGGACTTTCGGGTGTTGGCGGGGCCCTTTGGCTTCGAAGAGGGCCGTGGCTAATCCTTGCCGCTCCCCTTTGAAGAGTCTCCCAAACAGTGGAATGTTTTTCAAGAGATTGGAATATTCGCCAAATGGACTGACGGCAAAGATGAAGTTGAGTTGATCCGTCGGCATCGCATAGTTGCCGGCTGCGGTCATTTTCAGGACGGGACTATTCAGCAGCAAATCATTGGATGTGATGAGTCCCTGGCCGAAGGTCAGTGTGCCAGTCAAAGAGTGAAACGGAATGCCTTGTTGTTTGAAGTTGACTTTACCCATGAGTACATTGGGGATATTCAGAAGACCTAAGATTCTTGTAATGACTGGTGAGTGAACAATGTGACCATTGTTGATTTGAAATTCTCCGTTCCCGGTTACTGAGGTTTTGAGCATTTCTGCGTCATCCAATTTTGCGTCGAGAGAGAGAGAAGTCGACAGATTGCCGCTGAGTTTTGAATCCTCAGGAAGGATGGTCTCAAGAGGAATGTCTTGTGCGCGGATACGGAAGGTGACGGCATGATGCTCTTGTGTCCACTGTACTCTGGCTGTGTGATGAGTATCATGAGCTGTCTGCGCCGCAATGGATATGGACTTGTTGATGTCAATGAGGCCGTTTGTTTTCCAAGCAGGCCAATTATTTCCTGATCCCTGAAGCCTGACATTGCCTTCGAGTCGTTGGAGGCCTAATCGTTTATCGCCAACGATAATACCTTGGGGGAGGATGGACTCGTCGTCTGCTCCAGTTGTGAGTGTCAAGTCAAACCTGTGTTGATCATCAAGAGAGACTTCGCCTTTCACATCCAGGTGAAAGGGGGGGATTTTCAGTGAAGATTGACGGATCTTCAATGAGTGATTTGGAGTAAGCGTGCCGTCAAATGTGAGCGATGTTGAAATGCCAGAAGGTTTCTGGAGCATGTGAGGGTTCGACACCTTGATTGACGTGAGGTCAAGTTCTGTATGGATTTCCGGCTGACTAGCTGACCCAGAAATGCGCATGGCGATTTCCAGCGGTCCACCCGATAGATGGTTGGCGAGCTGAAGTTTGGGAAAGATGAGTTGTAGATCAGATAACTCAACCTGACTTCTCAGGGTGATGTCTTTTAGTGCATCCCGTTGTCCGTATGAGGCACGTCCCTGCAGGGTTGTGTGACTCTTCCCGACCTTCCC
>BQIY01000290.1 GCA_021604265.1 Nitrospirales bacterium | reverse complement strand
CGTTGGACTTTGAAGGCCCGCGCCGGAGTTTCACGAAAGTCTTCTTCGATGCAAACACCGGCAAACGCCGATTGTGGTTACTCCCATCCGGCCAATACACCGGAAATACGGTCTCCAACTGGCTCATCTCCCTGCATGAGGCGAACGTCTTCGGTCTGCCCTACCGAATCTTTGTCTGTGCACTGGGCCTCCTGACCGTCATGCTCTCCGTTACCGGCATCGTCGTCTGGACCAAAAAACGGAGGAGTCGGAAGGTAGCCACAGTCAGACATCAGACGAGACGCTCCGACCTTTCTGAGCATTCCCTGCTGACCAGACAATCACGCTGAAACGAACCAAGAATCTGTTTAGTCTCGCATCTGTTGCAAGAGTGGGTAATCATCACTAGACAGCAACTGGCGAGATTCTTTATGACTAGAGGTGTCCGCTGAAAGACGATTGCACTCCTTCGGCGCACTGCAGCAAGGGATGACGCTAGGCTTCTAGCCATACCTCTTTCAGGGTGAAGGTTTTGGGTGAAAGACCTCCTGAGCCTTCACCCTGCACCAGCACTATTCATGACCAATTTTAGTGACTTCGCAGATTTTTTATGCAACAGGTGCAACAAATTCTTATCAATGGCGGGTGGATGATGATTCCCATTGTGCTCTCGTTGTTCCTTGGCTTCGGCATTATCCTTGAACGTGGATGGTACTTTCTGATGCGCCGGACCAACACGGCTCTGGAAACCATGCTTCAGTTGATGGAACAAGGTAAGTTTACCGATGCGCTGGCCATTACAGAACAGCACCGAAATCCCGCCCTACACGTCTTGGCGTCAGGAATCCTCAATCGACAGAGAGATCCTGTCAAAGCGATGGAAAGTCGAGGGCTCGGGGAAGTGGGAAATATGAAGCGAGGACTTTCGACTCTGGATACGATCATTACGCTGGGGCCGCTCTTGGGGTTGCTCGGGACGATTATTGGCATGATCGACTCCTTTGGCATTATGGCGGCAGAAGGCATGGGACAGCCCCATGCTGTCACCGGTGGCGTTGCAGAGGCGTTGATCTGCACGGCGGCTGGTATCTTTGTGGCCGTTGCCGTCCTTATTCCCTACAACTACTTTCTGGCACGAGTTGAATTCGAAACCGAGCGGATCGAATTCTTTGCCACACGCGCAGAAGCCCTCTTCATTCAGAGTCCAAAACCATCCAACTCGATCAATTGAACCGCTACCCCTCACAGAAACAAGACGTTTGACATGCGTTTCGAAGTCGCACCCATCGTGTCATAAGGCAGCACAGTATCCAGGAAATACCTTCCATACCCTTACAGGTCTCTCCCCCTTCCCGTTTCATTGAATATCATTCTTCTTAATGCCTCTGTGTCGAAATTTTGTGTGATGGAGTAGCACCAAGTAGCATCCATCAGTAGAACGATTTTTCTCTCTCTTGATAAGGTCACCGACTGATCTTTGCTCCACGGGTTACGTCTGACTCAGAATGCTCGCTGTTCTTGCACAGACATTGACATCTCGTATGGAGAAAGGTTCGTACGCCGCCCACAAGACAAAAGAAAAAACGTTACAACGCTGAAACATTCTTAGAGTAGAGGATTTTCTTTTGCTTCTTCTTTCTCACACATGACAACTGACTGAGGCCGTATCGATTGTCTAGCCCAACGTCTCAGGCCACGAATTCATACGTTTTTCATGGAGGCTTCAAGTGCGTATCGTAACGTGTCAACATTTTACAAAGATGAAACTTGTTTTCGCTCTCGTTATCGGTGCGGTCAGCACCACCTGCGTGCTGACTATTGCTATCCCATTCGTGACCGCGGAAGAACGAGAACTTTCTCGGCCTCAATCGCGCGATGACTCCATCGGTCCGGAATCTAAAACATCGAATCACGATCAGAACGATGATGCTTCAGTGCAACAACTCGAACCGATTCACGTGTTTGGAGCCAGACTGGTGTACCCTGACTTAGGAGCACGTTCTCTTGAGAAGAGTCAGACGGCCATTACGCACGTTCCCGGAGGCGCTTCGGTTCTCAACATCGAATTGAACCATGAAACTGCACTCCAAGATCTCGATGATGCGCTGCTCTTTATTCCTGGAGTATATATCGCAGGACAAAATACCGTATCTGAAGGCACAAAAATTCAGATTCGAGGGTCGGGGGTCCGATCACTTGCTAGCCCGATTCGAGGAATTTCCGTGTTTCGAAACGGCATTCCTCTCACACGCGCCAACGGGGGAACCGACACGCAAACGATGAACTATTTTGTCTGGGACCATGTCGAAGTCTTTCGAGGGGCTAATGCCCTGGCGCTGGGAGGATCCAGTTTAGGTGGAGCGATCAATACCATCACGCACACCGGACGCACGGCTCCAGGCTTTCTTGCCAGAACCACGTTCGGGAGTAATGAATATTTCAGTCCTCATCTCAGCTATGGCTACGCCAATGAGAAATTTGATGCGTATGCCGCCATTTCGTATGTGTCCTCGGAAGGGAATCGTTCTACATCCAACGATCATGACAACAAATATGGGTTCATCAGTCTCGGGTACCGCTGGAATGATCGTCATGAAACTCGTCTCATTGTGGATCTCCAAAGACATCGATGGGAAAACGGGACCACGCTCACCCTCGCGGAGTTAAAAGACAATCCCCGAAAAAATAACCGAGATCCAAGCGATGATAAGTTTCTCATTCCCAATTACCGGGTCTCCTTGAAACACAATGTGAGAACGGACCAATTGGGTCAATTTTCCTTTAGCACGTTTTACATGCGTAACGATTATGAATTCCCCTTCAAAGCATTCGGATTTTTTGAAGACACATGGGAAGAAGTCGGCTTCGCGGCTCGAAATGAACAGACTCAGCAGTGGTTCGGCGTTGCCCACAACCTCCAAATGGGTGTGAATACCCAATACATGTGGATAACCGATCAAAACTTTTCGTCCATTGGTGGGGAAAAGGGCACGCTCACGTTTGGCGAAGACAATCATTTCTTTCTTCTTGAAACCTATCTCCAAGATCGCATGTCACTCACTGACAAGTTCGACGTTCTTCTTGGTCTCCAAGCGACGTATAAATGGCAGGAATTCTCCCAATTTTTTCCTGACATTAAAACTCGAACGGCCAACTCTACCGGCCTAAGCCCGAAAATCGGATTCACTTGGCAGGCAACCGATCTCGTGCAAATTTATGGAAACGTCAGCCGAAGTTTTGAAACCAAAACATTAAATAACATCGGCGATTTGACAGGAACCAACAAGATTAAGGATCAAGAAGGCACCACGGTTGAGATTGGAACCAGAGGCGGCTCCCCATTGTTCTCTTGGGAACTGAGCTATTATTACGCATGGGTACAAAATGAGTTGCTCGTCATCGAAGATCCTCCGCAATCCACGAACTTTGTGACCGGAAACGCAGATGATTCCATCCACACCGGCATTGAGCTTGGATTGGCCTCCACTATCCCTGTGGAGACTTTCCATGCGGGTGACTCCATACGAATGCGAGGTACCTACACGTGGAGCAATTTTACCTTTGATGACGATCGCGTGTTTGGCGACAACCGATTGCCGGGCGTCCCCGAACACCTTGGCCTTGTCGAAATCCTCTATCAGCACGGGTCCGGATTCTACGTTGGACCCAATGTCAAAATCGCCACCGCCAATCTTGCCGACTTTGGGAACTCTCTTGAGGCACCGTCGTATACACTGGTGGGGATGCGGGCTGGATATATTCCGCAGAGCAAGCGTTATCGAGTATTTTTCGAAGCCAATAATCTCACCAATAAAGCCTACGCTGAATCCATTAGCATTACGAACAATGCCGGAGGCATGGATCGCAGTTTATTCTTACCGGGACAAACCCTTTCCGTGTTCGGGGGCGTTGAGATTCGATACTAATCGCTTGCTCAATCAATTACGAGAAATCGAGAGGTTGGAATGGCATCATGCGAAAATTTCTACTCAACGTGCATTTAGTATTAGCGCTTGGCGTCGGGATCATTTTTGCCGTACAAGGACTCTCCGGCAGTCTGATTATATTTTATACCGAACTCGACCGCCTCTTGAATCCGCATCTCCACACGGTGACACCAGCGCAAACACATCTATCATTAGAAGAACTGATGGGCCTCATTCGCGAGGCCCATCCCTCACGAACAGGCAGTTGGAAATTATTGCTGCCGACAGACCCTCAGACTTCTCTTCGGGCAGATTACCCTAAGCCGATTGAAAAAGAGGGAGCCTTTTGGGCGCCGCTTATGTTGTCGATCAATCCATATTCCGGGGA
>BQIY01000289.1 GCA_021604265.1 Nitrospirales bacterium | reverse complement strand
CCGAGTTTGCAGCCCGGCGGCTGGCCATTTCAGTTTGCCAATGAACTGTACCCGGATATCGACGATACGGCGATGGTTCTGCTGGCGCTCGAGCATGCAACCGCATCAGATCCTGAACGCCAAGCGCGTGTCGAAGGGCGTGCGGTCAACTGGCTCCTTGGCATGCAGTCCTCTGATGGCGGGTGGGCTGCGTTTGATGTCGATAACAATTGGGACTTACTGAATAAGGTGCCGTTTGCCGATCATAATGCCATGCTGGATCCGAGTTGTCCGGACATTACGGGAAGGGTCGTTGAGGCGCTTTGCCGGCGCGGGTTTGATTATCAGCATCAAGCCATTGCGCGTGCGGTTCAATATTTGCTGGGGCATCAACAGGCCGATGGCAGTTGGTATGGACGCTGGGGTGTCAACTATACGTATGGAACTTTTCTCGCGGTGCGGGGTCTTCGTGCGAGCGGCTCCCCGACCGCGACGGCAGCCGTTCAGCGTGCAGCAACGTGGGTGCGCTCCATTCAAAATCAAGATGGAGGGTGGGGAGAAAGCTGTGCGAGTTATGAACAACATACATATGTGGCCGAGGCCAGTACCCCTTCGCAAACGGCATGGGCGCTCCTGGCCCTCGAGGCTGCGGGGGACCGGACGTCACCCTCGGCGCTTCGCGGCATCGAGTGGCTCCTGGCTCGACAAAGTCAAGAAGGCGGGTGGGATGAAGAACTCATGACCGGCACCGGATTTCCTAATGTGTTTTATTTGAAATACCATCTGTATTCGCATTACTTTCCTCTGCTGGCTCTTGGTATCTGGCGAGCCGGTGTTTCAACCCAATAAACAGAGTCCTTGTCTGAAATTGAGATGTCAGTCCGCTTTCTTTATCGACTGTCTAACGGGTGTGGCTTTTCCTGATGGCCATCAAGCTTGCGCAGGTCGTGCCGTTCGGGCGTTCGCTTGGAGAATATCAGGCGATGTTTGCCCTTTCCCCTCATGACCGATCAAAACGAATTCTTGGGGTCGGAGACGGGCCGGCCAGTTTCAATGCAGAAATGACGGCATTAGGCCATGGGGTGGTCTCGGTTGATCCGCTCTATGAATTGACGGGGCAGGACATTCAACGTCAATTTGAGGCGGTGGTTGACGGCATTATGGCGCAAGTCATCTCCACGCCGGCTGATTGGGTGTGGACGTATCACGCGTCTCCTGCGGCGTTGCGAGCCAATCGAATAGCGGCGCTTGAAACATTTCTTGCTGACTATGATCTGGGGAAGTTTCAGCAGCGATATGTGATAGGCGAATTACCGAAGATTTCCCAGTTGCCGAATATGTCTTTTGACCTTGCCCTCTGTTCGCATTTTCTCTTTTTATATGCTGATCAATTTAATCTTGAGTTTCATCAGGCTGCGTTGATGGATATGCTGCATATGGCTCCCGAGGTGAGAGTTTTTCCACTGATGACGTTACAGGGGCAACGATCGGCTTATGTCGAACCACTACGACGGTATGTACGAGAGCAGGGGTGCGAGGTTGGTATTCAACCGGTTCGCTATGAACTCCAGCGAGGCGGGAACGAGATGTTGTGGATACGAAGACCCAGGCCTGAGGCCTGTGTGAGATGTTGATTCTGCCCTGACGATAGTGAGTGCCTCTTTTTGTTTCTCGTTGTGGTGCCACGTTGAGCCGCTGAACGTGAGGAAATTTGAGGGATTGTATCTTTGAACTTTACGCGCACGGTAAGCCCCTGATATAGAAAGGTGAGGATTATGTCTAAACCACTACTTTTTTTTACCGCCCTCCTCGCCATGAGCGCACTATGGGTGTATTCCACTCAACCGCCTCCCAGCACGCCATTGCCAGATGATCCCAAAGCTCTTGAAGCATTGGAGCGAGTCAAAACCCATGGTTCACGTGATTCGACAACCATTGAGGAATCCCTGAACAAGGTGATTCATGAGATCGAGAGTCTTGGCCATCCGATTCGCGTGGGCGGCTGGCGGGTCGCCATGGCCGGGGAGAAGGAAAAAGAAACCTATGTTGTCAGCCGGTTGATTCGGGAAAAAGGTGAAACAGGGTGGATTGAGCGAGACTTTGCCTGGCGGGTCAATTTAAAGGAGAAATGGATAAAAGTCGTGACCTTAGCTGCAGGCAGCATTATGCCGCTTCATGAGCTGGCGCCGCTCCCACATTCCGATGAGGTGTCTTGACAATCTGTCTGGCTTGAAGGCTGAAGTACAACTTGAATGTTGCCGTTTTGTTCTCGGGCTTTATAGCAAGGCACCCTCCACGATTCAATGGGATTCTTCATACAGGTCCCTGTCGTAATATCAAACTTCCATCCGTGCCAGGGGCACGCCACCTGTGTGCCTTCCATCGTGCCTTCACCTAGCGGACCGCCCGCATGCGGGCAGACGTTGTCTAAGGCATAAATCTTCCCGTCGATATTAAACAATGCAAGGCTGATCTCGTCGAGTTCGATGGGTCGGCAGGTCCCCGGCTCGAGATCATCAACTTTGGCGACGGTCACAAAATGTTTTTCCACTTGGGGTACTTGCTTCTCCGCAGATTTTCAGAAGGATGATAGTCTAGCAGGGGGAATAGGTTGCATCAAGCGGGCAAAAGCATCATATTGATTCCTTCTATATGACGATGCTATAGACATGGTAGGTTAGGTGTTGGGTAAGTGATAGTTCTACGCTCTCATTTTCGATCCCAATGGAAATGACCTTACTTCTCAATGCCACCTATGAACCCCTTCGGGTTGTAGGCTGGCAAAAAGCGATTACCTTGTTGTGGCAGGGTAAGGTGGAAGTTCTCGAATTTCACGAACGTGATGTGCGAGGCGTATCCATCAGCTTTAAGCTGCCCTCTGTCATGCGGCTATTAAAAATGGTCAAGTTACGGGGGAACTACCACGCCGTCAAATTTTCACGCATCAATATCTTCACACGGGATCAATATACCTGCCAATATTGCTATAAGCACTTTCGAACGGAAGAGCTGACGTTTGATCATGTCATGCCCATCGCAAAGGGCGGGAAAAAAACATGGGAAAATATTGTGACCGCATGTTGGCGCTGCAATAATCGAAAGAGCGGGCGGTTACCGCATGAGGCGAATATGAAGCTATTAAAAAAGCCCGTGAAGCCCCGGTGGACGCCTCGTCTCACCTTAATGATCGGTATTCGAAATGCCCCGGAGAGTTGGCGGGACTATCTGTATTGGAATATGGAGTTGGATGCTGAAAGCTAATCGTCACTGACCGTGTTGACGAGGTCCCCCCTCGTTTTCTTCACTGACTTTTCTGGACCCTTCAGTCAGTTTTTGGGTTGGCCCCTCATCCCTTGCGTGTGCGCACATGTAGGTAGATGTCTATAGCCGTTCCAATGAGTTTCCGTACGTATGAAGCGGTGTTTTGCGCTGAGTTGGTGTATTTGAATCGGCTGGAAGTTATTTGGTTTCGCTATAGTCAACCAGCCTCAGAATCTCGTGCCATGCGAGGCTTGCGAAACCTTGTGTGCGTTAGAGGACGTTGCTACGTGGGTTGGTAGGTCTTATGAGAGCTGTGGTCGCTGGGCTTTATCTCTTTCGGGGGCTGACACAAGGGGTAGGTTAAGAGATAAAGCCCAGCACCAGGACCGTATTCGTCTCGGTCCGTAATTTTACTGGGAACGAGGTCCGTTCGACTCATCGAATATCGCTTTGCGCTGTGAACGACGTCATTCATTCGTGTTGCGAAAGAATTATGTTCGAACAAGAGGATTCGGTGCCTGCTCCGCTTGTTTTCTTCGCCCGCAGTTAATACAGACAAAGACCATTAAGGCCATGCCGGCTTCCATGTCGACTTCACGATCTAAAATCATCGTGCCCTCACATTTCTCACAACTTCGCATTGCCATATCCCTTTCCTTAGGAACACTAAAAAAATAATGGAATAAATAATAAATTGTAAATGAAAATATGGACTGTGTTGTATTGCTCTATGCGCTGCACCTCGGAATAGGGCCAAAACTACCACAGACAGGCTCACTTATGCTAGCGCAAGTCTTTGTTGAGTCTGTTCGGCCGGTTGGTGTGGTCCGTGTTGCTTGTTGTGAGCCGGAACCAGAGCGGCGGGAAAACGCGTTCATTCCCGCAGGCACGTGCTGAGGTTACCCGTGAAATTCATTTGTCTTGAGGTGATTTCTCGCATAACATAGTCGTAATGGCGGTTAAATGTGTTGAATGGATAGGGAGCAAGGCGTCTTGACGTTGAGGCAGGAGAATCATGAGCCTGAATGGGTGAATTGGCCTGATGAGCAATTACTCAAG
>BQIY01000288.1 GCA_021604265.1 Nitrospirales bacterium | reverse complement strand
CTGGATAGACGGTATACCCGATCCCGCAACATCCCAGCCGCAGAGCATCTTTCACACTCCCGGTAATAGCAGAATTAGGATCTTTGGTGGCAAATAACGACTCATTGTTATTGAGCTTGAGAATCAGCGGAATTTGGCCGGCGAACGCAGCCGCTCCGGCTTCAAGAAACCCTAGAGGCGCCGCATAGGCATTACATCCGGCTTCAACACCAAATTCAAAATGATAGTGAGGATCGTAGCCAAGAGGATTCGGAGCAAAACTGCGTGCAGGGCCGTGCTCAAATCCCTGATCAACGGGAAGAATCACGAGCCGACCAGTCCCGCCTAATCGGCCATTTAACATCAGCCGTGCAAGATTCGACAATTCTCCCGGGCTGGCCCCATCATAATAACCAAGAATTTCTTTCACACGCGGTGTCATTTGTGTCTTCACGAGATCGTTCCTCCGTTCTCATCCAATCATTGGCCAAATCATGACAGTATCAATGAACCCTCTCCTCAGTTTAAAAAACAAACTCTCACAACGCAATATACCGAATCATCAAACCTATCGAGCAGGTGGTTCTTCCTGATTTTCGACTCGCTTCCGAAGTTCAATGAGTTCTCGTTCCATCGCCTCAAATCGCTCGGCAATAGGGTCTGGAATATTAATATGATCCATCGTCGCCTCGGGAATACGCTCTCCTTCATACTTCACGACACGGCCGGGATTCCCCACGACGGTTGAATTGGGAGGCACCGAGCGCAGCACAACGGCATTGGCCCCGATTTTCACATTGTCCCCGATCGTGATCCCGCCAAGCACTTTGGCTCCAGCCCCCACGACAACATGATTGCCCAGCGTCGGATGGCGTTTCCCACGTTCCTTTCCTGTCCCGCCCAACGTCACTCCCTGAAAGAGGGTCACGTAATCACCAACTTCGGTCGTCTCACCAACGACCACGCCCATCCCATGATCAATAAAAAACCCTTTCCCAATCTTGGCACCGGGGTGAATTTCAATACCGGTCAACCACCGTGTGACTTGCGAGATAAACCGCGGGAAAAAAGGGATGTGCCGGCACCTGAACCAATACGCCACACGATGTGCCAGTAACGCATGAAAGCCTGAATATGTCAGAAACACTTCCCACCGGCTTGTCGCCGCTGGATCACGTTCAAACACGGCTTGTAAGTCTTGCGCAATAAACTTAAACATGGGAAGCCACTGCAAGCGATCTCAATCGTGATGGCTTCAGATTTTATCGAAGGCTTGAGATCTCAATAGTCGGGTTAACATTGCTTCAACACCTCATATCGCCTATATCAGTGTGCATGATATCAGACGCGATTATCAGTTGAAACCACTATCATATCGCCCTACCCGCTATTATGAGGAGGAGGTCCGTACTTCGTCAATGAGACAGACTGCTTGCGTAGCAATACCCTCTTGGCGACCAATCATCCCAATCCCTTCACCACTTTTGACTTTCACATTCACCTGCCCCTGACCGACATGGAGGACTTCAGCCATGCGTGCAGCCATTTGTTCAAGATAGGGACCTAACTTGGGAGATTGCGCCATAATGACCGTATCAAGATTGATAAGAGAGTACCCTTTTTGTGCAAGCATCTCAGCAATATCCTGTAACATCGTCACACTGGAAAGATCTTTGAACTGAGGGTTGGAACTGGGATACCGTTTCCCCAAGTCCCCTTCACCCATAGCCCCCAGCAAGGCATCGCAGACTGCATGCACTAACGCGTCAGCATCAGAATGCCCGTCAAGGCCGTGTGTATGCGAGATCTCGATGCCGCCCAAAATCAACCGGCGTCCCTCTTTGAGGGGATGAATATCATATCCTTGACCAATTCTCATGATTAATTTACTGACTTTCTTAGGTTGTTCGACTTGAAAGAATTGATTCGCCTAGCGCTAAATCCTCAGGTCGCGTCATTTTCATATTCAGTGAACTGCCTTGGACAATCGTGACTGGATAGCCAAGCTCTTCGATAAGCCCCGCATCATCCGTGGCATCAATATCTTTCTCCTCCGCCATCTTATGAGCTTCCACTAACCACGAATAACGAAAGACTTGAGGGGTTTGGGCTAACCACAATTGCTCACGAGGAAGCGTCTCCGCAACCACTCCGTGTGCGTTGACTCGTTTAACGGTATCTTTCATCGGAATGGCAACAAGCGCTGCCCCATGCATACATGCTGACTGCACCGCCTGCTCAACGATCTCACGTGAGACAAACGGCCGCACCCCATCGTGGACCACAACAAAATCTGGCTGATTCTGAAAGGCCAGCACACCATGTCGAACTGAATCTTGACGACGGCGTCCGCCTGAGACAATGTGCGTGACTTTTTGAATATTAAATCGATCGACTACCGCTTCTTGACAATACTGCCTGTCGGCTTCAGGAATCACCACAATAATTTCGGAAATGCTTTCAACCGCATCAAGAGTTTGTAGGGAATAGACTAAGAGTGGGATTCCGCCAAGAGAGAGAAATTGCTTCGGCGTGGCTCCCCCCATTCTCACTCCACGGCCGGCAGCGGGAACCACCGCAACCACGTGATGAGGAGCCTGTCCGGGATTAGAGATCGTCACGAGAGGGTGCCCAGTACACGGTACAACCAAACCTTTTCAGTGCATAATAGGACACATTATAGCGAACCCAAACAGCCTACCTCTATGACAGGCACCCTGGTGAGTCAGATATTTCGATCGTTTGAGGCAAATAGTCGTGCTAGGACACAATACGGCGGTTGTAATCGCGTGCAACTGCGGGATTCCTTAGCTTAGTATGCGCAACCCCTCTTGAAAATAGTAATGACAGATGTCCTCGCAAACGAAAAGAATCGGAAGGTCCGGCTAAATCCAATGCACTCGCAGTGTTCAGTTTAATCTTGAACCGGTCTCCTATACACGCGCGAAACTTAACTCCTCTCGTTCGGTTTCTTCCTTGAGGCGAGTAAAGATCATACGGCCTGCACTAGTTTGTAACACACTGGTGACCAACACATCGACATTCTTTCCAATGGCACGCTTGGCATGATCAACCACGACCATTGTCCCATCATCAAGATAGGCAATGCCTTGTCCCGCTTCTTTGCCTTCCTTCAAGACAAAGACTCTTAACGTTTCACCAGGCAGGACGACCGGCTTCAATGCATTACATAATTCGTTAATATTCAGAACTTTCACACCTTGCAGTCCGGCAAGTTTATTCAAATTTAAATCATTGGTCAGAATCTTCGCATCAATTTTCTTGGCCAACTCAACCAGCTTGGTATCGACTTCTTTGACGTGAGGAAAATCATCTTCAACAATATCAATTTTGACATTGGCCATTTTCTGCATGCCATTCAGAATGTCCAAACCTCGGCGTCCACGTGCGCGCTTGAGTCCATCAGATGAGTCAGAAATATGCTGCAGTTCTAATAAAATAAACTGCGGAACGACCATTGTCCCTTCAATAAAACCCGTTTCGCACAAATCGGCAATACGTCCATCAATGATCACACTCGTATCTAATAGCTTGAGCGTGAAGTCAGGCTCTTTCACCCCTTCGGCTTCAGTGACGGCTTGCTCACTGGACGATACGACAACCACTGTTTCCGTTCCATAACGCATACCCACGATCAGGCCAAGATAGGGTAATGTTAACATCATCATGAGTCCGCCAACATGGCCAAGCAAAGATGATGAATCGAGCATCAGACCTGCCATCCGCACGAAGAAGCCAGCGACCAGGAGACCACCTCCCAATCCCACGGCTCCCCACACTGACATCGGAAGCGGAACATCCACCAGACGCTGCTCCAGACCAATCATTCCTGCACAAATGGCAAGGCCCAGCCCAGCACCGACGAGAAGATACAACGGCTCTCCTGCACCGACGCTGAATCCCACTCCCATCCCTGAGAGTATTCCCACCACCAAAAAGATGGTACGGAGAATCATAAGCTACCCCTCTTTTTTCCTAAGATTGTTGTTCAAGCCCGCATACATTCTTGGGCCTGTTCGACATTTTCCCGACTCCCGATCACCAGAGGCACACGCTGATGAAGCATTTTGGGTTGAATGGAGTTAATGGGCTCGACTCCGGTACTTCCGATTCCACCAGCCTGTTCAATCACAAAACTCAACGGAGCCGCTTCATACATGAGTCGAAGCTTTCCCTCCGGCTTCTTCATTTCCCCAGGATAGAGATACACGGCGCCTTTGAGGAGAATTCGATGCACATCAGCGACAAGGCAACCGGTATACCGTAACCCATAGGGACGGTGAGTCGCTGAATCCGTTTGCTTAA
>BQIY01000287.1 GCA_021604265.1 Nitrospirales bacterium | reverse complement strand
CCCGACCCGTGGATGTGGGAGCCGCTGAACGCGGCAAAAAAAATCCTGGAGATACTCCGAGTTACCGGTCCCGATTTACGGCACGATTTGCCTACGCAGATTTTGATCCGCAAACAGCCAGCACCCTCGCCGTCTTCTTTCCCGACGGGAAATTGATCAATATCGAAGCGGACCTTGCCAAGATTCGTTAAACGCTTGGCGCGTATCTCGTAAATCATTGTTCGCATCTCGTATTAAGAGTCTTCCAATCATTTCTTCTACGCTTCACGAAATACGATTCACTCTTCACGATGTAATTCCGCCATTTTCAACGTATACAAATGATGATAGAGCCCTTGCTGCTCAAGTAGCTCAGCATGCAGCCCTTGCTCAACAATGTGTCCATGATTGAGGACAAAAATTCGATCGGCGGTTTGAACGGTCGTTAAACGGTGGGCAATGATGACCGTGGTCCGGCCAACCATCAGATTATTGAGAGCGGACTGCACTAATGTTTCTGACTGGCTGTCGAGGGCCGAGGTGGCTTCATCCATGATTAAGATTCGTGGGTTCTTTAAAAATGCCCTGGCAATCGCAATCCGTTGACGCTGTCCTCCGGAAAGGTTGACGCCTTTTTCACCAACAAGCGTCTGATAGCCATCGGGCAAAGAGAGAATGAACTCGTGGGCATGCGCTCCTTGACTCGCCGCATAGACGTCCTCCTCACTTGCCTCGGAACGTCCATATCGAATGTTCTCGAAAATCGTATCACCAAATAGAATACTTTCTTGAGGCACCAAAGCAATTTGACGATAAAAACTTTCCAATCGAACAGAACGGAGGTCGTAGCCATCGACAAACACTGCTCCGGCGGTTGGATCGTAAAACCGATGCAGGAGGTTGATGATGGTCGTCTTTCCTGCCCCAGTTGGTCCGACGACGGCCACGCGTTCCCCTGGTTGAACTTCAAACGTAACAGAGGATAACACCTCCTGCCGTGGATCATAGGCGAACCGAACCTGATCAAAGCGTATATGTCCCTGTATCTCCGGTAACGTGAGCGCCTCAGGCAGGTCAGAGATCTCCGGCTGAGCATCAAGAATTTCAAACACGCGGGCCATCGCCCCTTGGGATTCTTTCAATTGCGCAAACACTCGAGCGACAGAACCGAAGGGTCCGATGAGAATTCCCGCAAATAAGACAAAGGCGAAAAGATCTCCGGGAGACATGGCCCCTTCGATGACTTGCTTCCCGCCATACCAGAGAACGGCAACTGCGGTAGCCAGTGTCAGCAACGTAATCACGGGAATAAACACTGAGAGAATGGCCGTACGCCGTAAGGTCGTGTCCATCAGGCTCGTAACTCCCGACCGAAATCGCCTCTCTTCACGATCGGTCTGAACGTAGGACTTCACAATACGAATTCCTGAGACGACCTCCTCAATGAGCGTCGTCAATTCTGCCGTACGATCCTGAATGTGAGTCGACAATGACTTAAGACGTCGACCAAACAAACGAGCCACAATCGCAAGCAATGGCAACAGGAGAAGAATTAACCCGCACAAGCGCCAATTCATTACAAACAAGAATCCAACTCCTCCGATTACCGTCACGAAATGCTTTGCAGTATCAATGGGCGTATCCGTTAATGTTGACTGAATGACTCCCACATCATTCATGAGTCGCGAGACAATCTCTCCCGTTCGCCTCTTGGAAAAAAACCCCAATGAAAGCCGTTGAAAGTGGGCAAACAAATGCGTTCGAAAATCGCAAATGATCTGTTGGGAGACGCGAGAGGTTAAATAACTATGCCCCATGGAGAGGACGCTCTGCCCAAGCATGAACCCGAGAAACAGCCAGATCGTTGTGGTCAACTGTGGGAGGTCACGCTGAACGGTTATTAGATCCCACACATTTCCGGCATAGCGTATGAGCAGCAGATTCAGAGCGGCAACACCCATGACCAGTAAGGCCGAGAGAGCCATCTGACCGAGGTATGGTCGAAGAAATGGGAAAAAACGAGAAAACGTGGCCATCAATCGTTAAGGTCCATTAAATGAATTTTACACGTAAAATACGAAGGTGAGAATTGTCGAAGATGCCGAATGGCCTAGGGGGCAGGTGCGAGAGATATAAAGAATAGAGCAAGGGTGGAGGCTAGGACACGATAGTTCCGAGCCCTCGAACTCATGATGCCATGTTTTCGGTCTGCCACCAGGAACCGTAACACACGCATAGTATTTTCAGGTGTTCTAGTCGAGTTGCGTGACAGACTCGATCATATTCTTGTTTAGCGCCACAAAGTCCGCATGTTCCGTGTCGTTCACCACAACTTCAGTCAAATTGATAAACAACACGGATTCGTCATTAAACACGTCAGAAATCCTGTTACGCATTGGAGGAATCAGTAGACTCCCAACATAGGTATTGAGAGAAGAACGGATTCGAATACGCGTTTTTTTTCCCTGAGTCATGCACTCCTATGGCTCAAGAAGAGAGCCGTTAATTACGACGACGCGCGAACTTCATTCGACGACGGAGTTTTTTATGCTTATGCTTTCGCATTTTTTTTCTCCGTTTTTTGACGACACTTGCCATAAACCTGGTTCCTTACACCTTCATGTGGGGACGAATATCTCAATCCTATCAAAGATGCCGCTAACAGCAAGAACTGTGCACCGCTGCGACATGGTAGCCACGGTAACTATCACAGGGCTATAAAAGGTGTCAAGAAATAGTGGAAGACCTGGGGCTGGACCATCACCTCTGGAGGAGTGGGCCATACAAAGATTGTTCTTGACCTCTTCTCTTGCAAACTCGCTATAATGACCTGTGAACTGGCGACACCTCATGATGTCATTGGCGATTACCGTTCTCGCGTTCGGCCACGCCGGAATTCTTGCCAGCTGCTCTTCTACTCCTCCGCGTTATCCAGAAAGCCATGCCAGGTTTGAACGAATAGTGGAGGCCGTGAGCAAGCTTCAGCAAGCCTATGTGTCCCGGGACCAGGAAGCCACGAAAGACCTACTCCTCCCGCTCGAGTCATTAAATACGTGGGAGCAGGGAATTCAGCGGGACTTCCAGGCCTATTCCGATATTGCGTTAGACCTTTCGATTGATCGAATGATTATTGATGGAGACCTCATCTCGACTCATATTTCTTGGTTAGGAGAATGGAAAGAAACACCCGAAGCACAGGCCATAAAAGCCCGAGGTCATGGAACACTCCATTGGAGTGGCAACCATGTCATTCTCCTCACCGGCGTGGAAGGCGACTTACCATTTGGAATGGCTGACCGACAAGCCCTCTCCTAGCCGTTCTCTCATTACTCCGCAAATCCCTCGATTATCTCTTCGCACGATTAAAGAATAGAATGCCAATCATGATGTCCCCCTATTTAAAGAAAATTGCCAAAGTTGTCGAGACAGACTTCCTTGTCATTGGAAGCGGCGTGGCCGGACTTCGCGCAGCCCTGGAACTCTGCCATCATGGACGCGTCCTGATGATCGCCAAAGGCGGGCCTCAGGAAAATAGTACGCTCTTTGCTCAAGGCGGCGTCGCGGTTGCCTTAAGCGAGGAAGATCATGTTGACTTACATTTTACCGACACAATCAAGGCCGGCCATCAACTCTGCCGGAAACCGGCCACCAAGGCTCTTGTCCAAGAAGGCCCGGCGCGCATCGAAGAACTCCTGGCCTGGGGTGCCAAATTCGATAAGGTGAAGGGCAAGCTCGCCTTCGCGCACGAAGGGGCTCATAGCCGGCGGCGAATTCTACGTGCCGGCGGCGATGCCATTGGAAGCGAGATGGTGCGGGTACTGACAGCCCATGCCCGGCAACAACCGACCATTCAATGGACAGGGAATCAGTTCAGTATTGATTTACTGGTATTGGATGGCCAGTGCTGTGGAGCCATTGTCCTGGATGAACTCACGGGAGCATTACAATTGATCCTCGCTTCCGCCACGGTGCTTTCAACGGGAGGCGCAGGGCAAGTCTATGCCCGCACCACGAACCCGGAAAGTGCGACAGGCGACGGAATTGCCATGGCATTACGAGCAGGCGCTGCGCTCGAAGATATGGAGTTTGTGCAGTTTCATCCCACAGCCCTGTACTTACCCTCAAGTCCTCCATTTTTGCTTTCCGAGGCCATGAGAGGAGAAGGAGGACGGTTACGCAATAATAAACGTGAGTTTTTCATGAAACGATATCATAAGGATAAAGAGCTGGCGCCGCGTGATATTGTCGCCAGAGCGATATGGTCAGAAATGCAAGCCACCAAAGCCCGACATGTCTACCTTGACATCACTCACCTGAGTGCAACATTTATCAAAA
>BQIY01000286.1 GCA_021604265.1 Nitrospirales bacterium | reverse complement strand
ACCACATCATGGATGATCGGGTCCATGTTGACAATATGGAGAGGCTGTTGATCGCGCACGGCCATGACCCAGGGTTGAAACACGCAGTCTTCCACCGTCACTTTCGAGGGCGTGTTTTCTTTTTCAGGAAACGGTTTGCCTTTCTGGATTCCCTCAAGAAAAACAATGGTGTTTTTCAGACCGCCCTCGGGTGAAAGTTGAAACTCATCCACAACCCGCCAGCCTGTTCCGGTAGAGATTCGCCCACAGAAGGCCGTATCCGGATTGGCGATGATGCTATAGGCTAAAGCAGGTGGTTTTTTTCCATCAAGGATGACGGTGCCAGTAATGGTTCCGCCATTGGTCACGGGCCCTTCGGTATAGGACCAGGCTGAAAACGAGGAGCTGACGATGAACAGGAATGTGAAAAATCCAGCGAGGCGTTTCATGATGATGTCCTTTTGAATAGGAGAAGAAATGTTTTTGAATGAGCTTACAAATGCTCCATTCAATGACATAACATCCAGTACGAGTGTTGGTCCAATGACGAGTACCGATTCAGCCGCGTGTCACATGTGGTCACTTTGTTATGTTCGCCGATGAACGATATCGCCAATACCGCCATATGACAATATGGCGTGAGTTGTCTCACAAAGATGAGGCCAGCTCTGTCAGTGGCTGAAGTATTCATAATCCTACGAAAAATGGTCAATGCTTTGCTAGTCTGAATGAAATATGCTCCATTGGTCAAAAAGCAAGAATTGTCCAAGATATTGGACGGAGTATGATGGTTTCCTTCCAGAAGCCTGAGGTACAGTAAGGCTCATGTCGGCTTTTTTCTCTTATGATGTCATTGTTGTTGGCATGGGCCCGGCCGGGGCCTCGGCCGCCTACGCACTCAGTCAGGCCGGTCTCTCGGTGTTGGGTTTGGAAAAACAGACTCATCCTCGGTACAAAGTGTGCGGCGGCGGACTTTCCGCTCGTATTGAGACGATTTTGCCGTCAGACTTTAAGGACATCATCGAAGACACGGTCTATCGTATGGTTTTTTCCTATGGGCCGGAAGAGTCGTATTGCGTTGAATCCCCGAAGCCGATGGCCTATATGGTGATGCGTTCTGACTTTGATCAATGGCTTGTCGACAAGGCGCAACAAGCCGGGACCGATGTCCATGAGGATGAACCGGCGAAGACGTTCACGAAGCTCTCTGATGGAATCGAAGTCAGGACAGCCCGTGGCCGGTATCATGGCCGAGTCGTGATTGGAGCTGACGGCGCATTGAGTGCTGTGGCTCAGCAACTCTTTCCTGAGCGGCGTTTACAAAAAATTCCAGCGCTTGAGAGCGAAGTGTCTTCAGCCTCATCCCGTTACCATGGATATGCCAATACGGCGTTGATTAGCCTGAATGCCGCCAAGAAAGGGTATGGCTGGATTTTTCCCAAACAGCAGGGTCTTTCAATTGGTATTGGGGAGTTTGTGCGAGGAATGAATCGCCCGAAGCGAAGCTTTCAACAGTTTTCCCGTGAAGAACCCACCTTGGCTGGACTTGAGATTCCATCGCCCCTCGGACATCCTATTCCCGTGTTTAATCGATCCCCCGGTGTCTCGAACGAACGGTGGAATCATGGGTTAGTCCACGGTCGCGCACTATTAGTTGGTGATGCCGGACATCTCGTTGACCCGCTCTTGGGCGAAGGAATCTACTATGCTGTACGGTCTGGACAATTAGCCGGGGCCAGTATTGTGCGTGCCTTACAGGATTCGTCTTCCGGTTTTGACGAATATGAACGCGCGGTCATCAATGAATTTGGCAGGGAATTTCAAATAGCTTCGAGACTGGGCCGTCTGGTGTATGGCGTGCCACGATCATGGCATCGTTGGGTCGGGAAAACCTTTCCCGGTCCCTACCAGGGCGTGCTACAACGGTATTGCGCCATGCTCCAGGGACAGGAAACGTATCAAACGCTCTGGGATCGAATCATGGCAGGACTACACCTCCCCTTTTTCCGTCATTCATGACTCGTCTCTCTTAGAGAAAAAACGTATCTCGTGAACCGTCGTTCGTCGCTCGTAAAAAACCGAAGAACTCATCCTACGAGATACGAGCGGCGCCCCCTATTTGCCTTCCCCCAGGCAGTATGCTACCGTAATTTCACCGTAGCGTTGAGGGCCTGCGTTACCGTGGACAACAAGAGTTGAGGTCCCAGTTTTCTAGTTGCTTTTCCGGGAGTCTACTCGAAAGTCTGAGCAAGTCGCTGGAGTGGTTTCGCGTCTTTGCCCCGTCCTTTCCTGCTTCTCGTATTCAACACCACAAGACGTTTTTTAAAAGGAGATGCTCTATGAGTTTGAAGATTTACGTGGGTGGTTTACCGTATGCCACGACTGAAGCCGAGTTGAATGATCTCTTTGCTGCCCATGGGACGGTGGAGTCAGTGAAGATTATCACCGATAAATTTACTGGACAATCACGAGGATTTGGTTTTGTCGAAATGACCAATGGTGATGAAGGAAACGCGGCCATTTCGGCATTAAACAGTTCCGAATTAGGTGGAAGAACTTTGACGGTCAATGAAGCCCGACCGCAAGAACCTCGATCTCCAGGAGGCCGTGGCGGGGGATTTGGCGGCGGCAATAAAGGGGGACGCTGGTAAATCGAACTGCCTGTTCACTTGGCTGTGCAGAATAGGACACGCTGAAAAACCTGAGGGGCCTGTGTGAGTGTTCACGCAGGCCCCTTTTCTGTTGTGGCTCTAGCCAGCAGGCGTCAGGTCCTATGTCCTGAGAAAAAGTTAAAACACGACAATACACTGAATAACAACGTTTTAACCGCTACCCCTTTTTTGAGGCATTCCGTGCTGAGCGTCGCTCGTTATCGGTCAGATATCGCTTTCTGAGACGGATATGTTTCGGGGTTACTTCAACCAGTTCATCCTCTTCAATAAATTCCAGTGCAAACTCCAAGGTTAATTCGCGTGGTGGGATAAGATTAATGGCGTCATCTGACCCTGCCGCTCTGATATTGGTCAATTTTTTTTCTCGTATTCCATTTACGACCAAATCTTGTCCTTTGTTGTTGACTCCAAGAATCATCCCTTCATACAGCGCATCGCCCGGGTTCATGAAAATTTCACCTCGGTCCTGCAATCCCCACAGCGCATAAGCCACAGCCTTACCGGGACCATGTGAAATTTGTACACCGGCAGACCGACGCGGGACTTCGCCTTTAAAGGGTTGATACTCATGAAATATTTGGGACATGACCCCGGTCCCTCTCGTCATCATTAGGAGTTCACTGCGGAAGCCCATTAAGGCCCGAGAGGCGATATGAAATACCATGCGGATGGTGCCGACGGAGCTTTGCTGCATGTCTTTGAGATCTGCGCGTCGCTTTCCCAAGGCTTCAATGACGCTTCCCTGATATCCAGGATCGACTTCGATAACCACTTCTTCAACGGGTTCCAACCGGTCGCCGTCGACGTCCTTGAAAATGACTTTTGGAGGAGAGACTTCCAACTCATAGCCCTCTCGGCGCATGGTTTCGATTAAAATGGATAAGTGCAATTCTCCTCGACCGGACACCGTAAACCGTTCGCCGCCATCAGCTTCTTCGACTTTAATTCCGACATTCATCATGGCTTCATGCGCTAAGCGTTCACGAATATGCCGGGAGGTTAAGAAGCGTCCACCGTCTTTTCCTGAAAGCGGAGACGTATTGTGGGAGAAGTTCATCGAAATGGTGGGTTCATCGACATTGACTGTCGGTAAGGCGACAGGATGTTCGGGCGAAGCCAGTGTTTCGCCAACACGAACATCTTCAATGCCTGCCAGTGAGACAATATCGCCTGCCTGTGCGTGCTCACGTTCGACACGTACGAGTCCTTGGTACGCGAGAATTTTAGTCACTTTACTTTTGACCATTTTCCCATCGCGCTTGACCAACGCGACTTGCTCACCCACTCGAATTCCACCGTGCACGATGCGCCCTACCGCAATACGTCCAATGTAGGTGTCGTAGTCTAAAATCGTGACCAACATTTGAAAGGGCAGGTCTGGATCGGCCACTGGCGGCAATACGCGATGGATGATGGTATCGAGTAGCGGTTTCATATCTGTCGGTTTCTCATCCAACTCCAGAGTGGCCAGTCCATCCTTGCCGGAGGCATACACGATCGGAAAATCAAGTTGTTCGTCGGTGGCATTGAGTTCGCAGAACAGATCAAAGGTTTGATTGACGACTTCCGTCGGGCGAGCGTTTGGACGGTCAATTTTATTGATGACCACTATAGGTTTCAGGTGCAGTTCCAGCGACTTTTTCAAGACAAACTTTGTTTGAGGC
>BQIY01000285.1 GCA_021604265.1 Nitrospirales bacterium | reverse complement strand
GCGCAAAATGCAAGGCAAAGAGGACATCCATGAAATACCCCGGCACCCACTCGTACGCGCCAAAGTCCCTCACCCCGGTCACACGCGCCGTATACGGGTCGACAAAAATCCGCTGCCAGGCCTTTGACGGCAACTCCGTGTAGACTGCAACGACGCCCTCAGGGGTTCTCGGACCGATTAGTTGGGTCACCCGGCTTTCTGACGCCGCCGCCTGCTCGGCGGCGGCCAGAATTTGCCCTAACGGTTGGTACCCCTTTTCTCCGGCCTGCGCGGCATGCGGGACCGCCACGGTCAGCAACGCCGGATTCAGGACCTCGTCAATCTCCTGCCAAAAAACGAGGATGCTGCCGGTCAGTCCGAAGACCACCAGCAGGGCCCCCACCAGCAGGCCCAGATACAGATGCACATCCAACCACAGCCGGCGCCATGTCAGTGCCTGCTGGTGGTGAACCATGACCGAACCGCCTGCTTGATCCGATGGTGTGTGTAGTTTTCCCGCCATCACAAATATTCCATCCTCAAGGATCCCCTCACCGTACCTGGTGGACCAACGGTCATGAAGGTCACACCAGTGGTTCCCGTTGAGGATTGAACATGAACCATCCAATGAGCCTTCACTTTCACACTGGAAGGGCGAGGAAGTGTTGAAATGTCCTGGTGCACGGTTAAAAGGCAGTAGCGTTCTATCCCAGCACCGGGTATGGCGGATTGCTGTTGTGAATCACCTTCCTCTTCATTCATCCGTTGGCTCTTGATCGCACCCTGACCCATGGAGCTAATACTCCACCTTCACCGAGCCCATAAACATTCTTGGAGTCCCCACGTCAATACGTGTGCGGCCAAAACCGGCACTGCTCGGGAAATATTCCTTATCCAGGACATTGTTGATATTCAACTGGGCCGTCACCCTGGATCGCCCCACAGGAAAGGCATAGCCCGCCACCAGATTCACCAACACATAGCCCGGCATTTGCGCGTCATTTTCCTGATTAACTTCACGCTCTCCTCTGGCGACGATGCCTCCCCCCACTTTGATCCCTCGCAACAGACTCTGCTGGAAATCATAGGTGGTCCACACACTGCCACCGTGCTTCGGCACGTTGGGGAACCGATTGCCTTCCGTCCCATTGTTGTTTTTGGTGATTTCGGAATCGATATAGGCATAGTTGGCAAAGACTCGCCACCCTGGCAGGATTTCACCGGTCACATCCAGTTCTATTCCTTCATTTCTGGCTTCTCCGGTTTGTACGGAGAACCCTAAGGCGGCTAAGGCCGGGTCGGGATGGCCGGTCGCGATATTCTGTTTGGTAAGTCGGAACCAGGCGACCGTCGCACTGAACCGCCCATCCATCAGCTCTGATTTGATCCCGGCTTCCCATTGCTTGGCCGTTTCGGCCTTGAGAGGATTACCGCCCACTCCCGTTGAAAATGCATTCGGCACGCCAAAATTCTCGACATAGTTGCCGTAGAATGACAATTCCTTGATCGGTTGCCAGACCAAACCGACGCGGGGTTTGATTTTTTCCTGTTTGCTTTTTGTGGTTGACGTCACACCTCCAAAAGTATCCACGTATTTGATCTCGGCATTATCGTACCGAAACCCCGCCAAGAGATGTAGATTAAAGGGCAAGGCAATTTGATCCTGCGCATACAAGCCAAACCACTTTTCCGTGGTATCGTATTCAAAATCATCGGCCGGATCACGAATGGGACTGCCGGCATGGGTAGGATTGAAGATATCAATGGATGGAAAGGCAAAATTATCAATGATGGTTCCCGTGTTATGAAAATGATAATAGTCGCCCCCAAACAAGAGGGAATGGGTGAGGCCAAATGTCTGCACGCGGCCGGTGAGATCGAGGCTGGAGGTATAGAGATCCACCTTATTATTCCTGAACCCGGCATAAAATCGGTCTAACGTCCGGTTATCCGCCTGAAGCCCCAATGGCAACACGACATCATCGTGTTCATCGGTAAATTTCGCATTGAACCGGTGTTGAACTTTCCAGTCGGGATTGAAGGCATGCGACCAGTTCACCCCGGCAAGGATTTCTTCGTAATTGGCCTGGGAAAAGGATTCCCCGAGATTTCGCTCAACGGGTAAATTGGCAGGACGATCGCCAATCGCTATCGTGCCATAATCCGGAGTTGCCTTCCCTGACTTGTATTCCATATCCACGGTAATTTGCGTGCGGTCGCTCAGCTTCCATTGGAGCACCGGCGCCACAAAGACTCTGTCGCTCTCGACAAACTCCCGAAATGATCCGGCGTTTTCGTAGGCAAAGTTGATTCGATATAACAACGAATTACTTTGATTGAGCCCGCCTGTCGCATCCAACGTCGTCCGATAGAAATCATAGGACCCGAACTGCTGTTGCACGGAATAATAGGGTTGAGCCTGCGGTAGTTTGGTGACTAAATTGATGAGTCCTCCCGGCTGAACTCTGCCATATAACAGGGAGGCGGGGCCTTTCAAGACCTCAATTCTTTCCAGATTCGCCACTTCTCTGGATCCGGTTTGTGTCAAGGCTGATTGGAAACGCACACCATTGCGATAATAATCCCATGTTTGAAAGCCTCGTATATTAAAGTTCTCGACCAACCCAAACCCTTGCCCACCATACACCCCACTCACGTTCTTTAATGCCTGATCGATGGTGACGGCCTGTTGATCTTTCATCACTTCCTGGGGCACGACTTTCACCGACACCGGTGTCTCCATCAACGGCGTGTCGGTCTTGGTGCCCGTGGTGGCGTGGGTGACGTTGTACGTGTCGCGTTGCGCCACGATATGCACCGGCTTGGCCTCGACCACCGGCATCTGTTCCCTATCCTGAGCTATGGTAGGTTGGCCCGAGCCGATCGGGGGGAGCGGCAGGACAGGGGCGCGTGGTTCGGGGATGGTAGACGGAGCCGGTTCAAGTGCATGGGGCGCCTCGGCCGTCTCCGTTGATGAAGATGGCTGTTCCGCCTGACTCTGTGGTGTCGGCGCCGGCTTAACCGGCCCAATGCATCCGGTTATCCCCATAAGCAGGACACAACCCAGTGCGACCAGCCCGCGTCCAAGACAGACGACGCGGGAAATATTCGAATACGCAAGGAATATTCTTTCAAAAAATTTTGTAACATTCATCAACAACACATCCTTTTCTGTTCACCCAGGCCCACGGTGTGGCAGGACCCTCTAGAGCCAGATCAACTAACCGGCGTGAGTAAGCTACGTGCGAAGATGGCGTGGAAGGGTCTAATGACAGACCACTCCTTCCCGGTCCCGGACGAGGCCGAGCCCGAACACACCGACAGACCTTTCACGCAGCCAGGATCTGGCTTGTGGATATTTGGTTTCTGGTGGCTGTGAAGAACACTAAACGGGGGGAGGACCGCGACCATGCGCCGCAATCAGCGGACGGCCGGCAAATGAAAGAACCGGAAGGACCAGTAGAGCAAGAAAGGACACCAACACCGGCAGGCGAGGAATATCCGGCAGGAGGAAGCTCTTATCATCCTGGTTGGCCGTGCAAGCCCATTCGACGAACCAGGGCAGTGTGGTTTTACCATGTTGACAATGACTGTGGGAGTCGACCGCATGGATATGTACAGTTGTGGGAGTCGCCAGCCTCTCTAGATCGAAGAAACAGGTATGGCATCCGAATTCAGCCGCCAATCGAATACCGACCAGCAAACAGGCCAGCAGCGCCAGTTTCACACGGACCCCTCCTGCCTGTCGTGTCATATCCATATTAGGTCGTGCTTGATTCAGAGAAACACCTTTCAACAAAAGGTTTTCAATCTAGATAACCGTGAAGAGATTTGTCTACAGATCGATGCGCACGGTTGCTACACATCGCAGTGGGATAGGCGATTCCTTCAACAGGGAAAGAAACCAGGATTTCTCTTTGGCCATGTGTCGCCTATAATGCCGCGCATGTATACGTCGGAGAAGCCACTCGCGACCGACGAACAGGGCCGCCCTGTCGGAGTTCTCATTCCCCATCAGACATGCCTCCGGATAACAATTTATGAAGGCCTCATGGAATCATGGCGAGCTGAGAACAGGCAAAAAGATTGAAATATTCAAGAGCCCTATTCGGTTCTTTTTTTCAAAACTGTTTGCCATATTTTTTAAATTACACTGAGACAGGTTTATGTCTTTACGAGCCACACCAACCTCATCCCGCTCCTGGCCCGATCCTCGGACGGTCTGGCGATGGCATTTCTATGCCGGCTTATTTTGTATTCCCTTTATCGTGTTGTTGGCGATCAGCGGCGGGATGTATTTATTCACCCCCCAGATTAATGCCTGGCTCGACCGGCCCTATGAT
>BQIY01000284.1 GCA_021604265.1 Nitrospirales bacterium | reverse complement strand
TCGTTGCAATCGACGAGATTTCGCGCCGTATTTCTGACTCGTCAAATTCCAGATGGCGCAGAGCCACAGACGAAGGTGCTTCCGGATTCCCTCAAATATTGTTCACGTGGTTACCGAAACTTATCGGCGAAACGAGGGATAGAGGAACACGTTTCGAGAGAATTCCACGTTGTGAGCAGCTTGCCCTGCACCTTTGGCAGATGAATTGATCCCCCATCGCAACTGTTTCCCACAGAGTTGGCACGATCTTTTATAGGGGAAAAAACCAATTAAATCCTCCGAGGTGGGAGAATAGACGCTCAATTCAGCCAAAATGGCTGTCGGGACTCCAAGTCCATAAAGTTATTATCTGGTGGAGTAAGGTGAATTCCCCATTATTAGAATATGGAGTAGAAAAGACCGGCATCAAGAATTATTCAACGGAAAGATTCAGAAATAATTCGAAATTCTTGAAATAGTGGAAGAATCAACAATCTGACTTGGAACACCAGGTATAGAGGATTTCCTTATCGTCGGAAAATTTGTCTAAGTCAGGAATATATTGTCTTACCTGTTGGAAGTTGTTCTTTGTTTTTTAGGCCTGGAATGATTGGGTACCCTATTCTGTCAAAGATTTTTTCGACTTAAAAAAAACAGCTGGCTTCCTAACTGCTAGATTCGAACAATGATCTCACAAAACAAACCTGGAGCGAAGGAATCTAGAGAAAAATCGTGGTGATGACAAAGGTGGCAGATGTTTTGCTGTACTAAGCCGGAAGAAGGATATCCATCGTTTTTCAACGGATAACCAGTATGGACTTATTGAAGACTGAGACTTGTTCCGGGATTATCAGACAGGAAAAACGACTCAATTTCTGTAGAGATAAAAAGGAGGTGGTAACAGGGAGAACACTTGAAACGGACTGCGAATTCGGGTGGTTTGAAATTTTATCCCCACTTTCAATACGTTTGAGAGGGAAATACGCAATGCAGCATGCGGTCATACTCATATTTTATAGGTGTGTTAACCATTGCCCGGGAAGGAACTTTTGTGGAGATTTATTGAAATGATAGGCTTCCATGAAAGATTTGGTCTTATTCCTGGAAAGAAAGGAAAGGCGGATTTATGAAAAGGAATACATGTCGGTCTTCAGGGTGGGTAGCGGGTTCACTAGCGACTGCTATGTTGGTTATGGGGACGGGGTCTATGGCCGCTGCGGCGGGTTTTACCGCATATAATGATTTGGCCTGGGGCACTGGTCAGCTCGAAACGAATATCACGAAGTACACCTCGCCAGATGGCGGTTCTGGCTTGCCCAGTACCGGCTTACTTAAAGATTTTGCCAATGGTGTCGATACCGGTGTCACCCTAGCCGTGACGGGTGGATCATATCTCGGTGCTCCCCAGGCCACTCAAGGGGCAGATCCAACCACCGGAGATGCCTTTATGATCTTTGATGGCAAGGTCAGCGGCCAGGGCGCGCTTTCCTATGTCGATGCTGTTGGCAGTTCGCTCGTGTTGACCTTTAGCGGACTCAATCCAAACAGGACGTACGATTTGACCTATTTCGCTCATCGAAATGCGAACGGTTGGGATCGGGCTTCCCTTGTGACCATTTCCGGAACGGCTGGGCGAACGAATACGAGTTCGGTGGCAACTGATAATCCTAGTGAGCCTGGGGGTGTGATTTTCTCTGGTCCTGGGGATAGCTCAACTCGGTTACCGGCCGACAATGACAATGGCTATGTGGCGCGGTGGGGTGAGGTGAGTCCCGGCAGCGATGGTATTGTGGTGCTGACTATTAGTTTTGATGGAAGTGTGGGTGAGCAATACAAGGGAAAGTATGGCAGTGCGGTCCGGTTGATTGAGTCATCTGGTTCTGTTAGCCATGATTTGGATGGGGATGGCAAAGCCGACCTTGTCTGGCGACATACAGATGGGAGTGCGGCGGTATGGTTGCTGAATGGGACAGCGGTTCCCTCCTCCATGGGCTCTCTAGGAGGCGTGAGCTCCGCATGGCAGGTTGCGGGAGTGGGTGATACGGATGCTGATGGCAAGGCGGATATCATTTGGCGCAATACCACGAGCGGCCTTGTGGCCGTGTGGCTGATGGATGGGGTGACCATGACTTCCGCTGGTTTTCCCGGCACAGCATCCACGGCCTGGCAAATTCAGGGAGTTGGAGATTTTAACGGTGATGGCAAAGCCGACCTTGTCTGGCGACATACAAATGGGAGTGCGGCGGTATGGTTGCTGAATGGGACAGCAGCTCCTTCCTCCACCGGCTCATTGGGTGTGGTGAGTTCGGCGTATCAAATTTCGGGAGTTGGAGATACGGATGCCGATGGTAAGGCGGATATCATCTGGCGCAATACCACGAGCGGCCTTGTGGCCGTGTGGCTGATGGACGGGGTGACCATGACTTCCGCTGGGTTCCCCGGCAATGCGTCGACAGCTTGGTCCATCCAGGGAGTCGGGGACCTGAACGGTGACGACAAGGCCGACCTTGTCTGGCGGCACACGAATGGGAGTGCGGCGGTATGGTTGCTGAATGGGACAGCGGCTCCCTCCTCCACCGGCTCATTAGGTGTGGTGAGCTCTGCCTGGGAAATTAGACAGGTGGGTGATACCGATGCCGATGGCAATGCGGATATCATCTGGCGTAATACCACGAGTGGGGCAGTGTCTGTGTGGCTGATGAACGGGGTGACATTGACCTCCGCCGGTTTCCCCGGCAGCGCATCGACGTCCTGGGAAATTCAACCTTAGCCTGAAGCACTTTCTGAAAGGAGAGCTCTGCTTAACGTGATTCCCGGTTCTTGCTAGAAACGGGGGTCACGTCAGGCTGGAGCCCAACGCTTTAGGTAATTATTAGTAGGCCAAGGAAGAGGGGAATCTCATCTAAGAGCTGGGGGGCATGACGGAATAAAGAGGATTAGATTTATACCTCTTCCGGCATTGCCCCACACTTGCTTATTGCAAGCTAATGGAGAAAGCCCGATAGGCCTCACATTTGATAGGCGCAGAGAAGGCTTAAAATAGTCTATACTTGTGCAAATTGGGTTCTCCTGCTGCAGATATGCCACGTGGGGTAGGCGTCTTTAGGTCAACCGAAAGGCAGATGAGAATTCAATACCATGATGTAGTAGTCCATAAGACATCATCGGATTGGAGTATGTGAATGGAAATACAGGAGAAACCTTTGCCCCATTTTTGGAAGCTCCTGGCGCTGAGAGACCAGAGGAATAAGATTCATTCAAAAATTTATAAGTTCAGGATGTTTCGCCAGGTTTTATTTAAATTGTAAGGAAATGGGTTAACTCTTGCTTTGTGTCAGAGAGAGCTAAAGCAAATTTGAAATCTGAAATATTCGGAAAGTCCCTATAAAGGAAATTAACTGAGGTCTGTCTTGGAAGGAAGCGTTGGACGATTGGGAGTGTGGGTTTATTCCCATATGAAATATTGATTAATCTTCAATTCTGGGGGTGTTAGGGACCCCAAAAAATAAACTCTATGACTATTAAGTCCAAAGGAAGAAGGTTTTTTCTACAGTGTTTATTCGTTTTAAAGAAAAAATGACCTTTTAAAAACAAGATTCCAGCTATTTTGATCATTTTCCTGACCGCCTGTCCGCCAGTTGACATTCGCTGGGCACGAGATATGCTTGAGTTTTGACAGTCTTAATTTGGTAATAGCCTTATATTGGTATTTTTATGGCAATGAAAAATTGTGTATATGCATACCGTAGGTTATGAACCCAGGTTTGAGAATCTGACTTTTTTAGGATTTACTCAGGCATTTTCTTACATGTTTGTGATGCAAAAGAAATCATCCGGTGACAGGAATTTGGGATGAAAAAGCCAATATGGGGTAGTCTGAAAAAATCAGTTGCCCAATAGCCTATGGTGTCGGTGCGTTGGATTGACTATCTCAACAAGATCCCGGTTCGGTCACCCGTAAAGTTTCTGACCCACGTGAAGCCTCAATAACCAGGAAAGTTCCCTTCTCATTTTATTCGAAGAATATTATTGGGTTGGCTTTTTCCCCACAACATTAGGACATTAGGGATCGTAAATATGAAGAAAATTGGTGTGGTGAGCTTGGGCTGTGCGCTATTTGTGCTGGTGGCTTCTGTGACGCTAGCGACCGCCGCCGTGGTGCGGCAACCCTATCTGCAACTCGTCACTCCCACCTCCGTCACGGTGGTGTGGCGCACGGACCTGAATTCGGCAGACAATAGCCAGGTGAAATATGGCACGGTGGCCGGCTCTCTGAACCAAACGGCGACCGGTACGGCGGTCACACGCTCAGGGCTCAACGTCAAGGATCACATTGTTACGCTTACCGGCCTGACCGCTGCCA
>BQIY01000283.1 GCA_021604265.1 Nitrospirales bacterium | reverse complement strand
AAATGGGCTTGTTCCGTTGCCGTAAACCCGGTCTGGGTAATCCTATGCATCCGGCGAGAAACAGCTCGCTCATGAACGTCATAATCTCGCCGCAATTCTCGAATAAATTTCTCATGCTCTGCAGACGTCCAATGTAAGAGCCGGTGCAAATCTTCATCCTCCGTGTCATGTAAGGAAGCAAGATTCAAAGCCTGCTTTCGGAGGCGTTCGACCTGGTCATGTGGGACAGCCATTCCCTGACGTCCAAACCGTTCGATCAATATGCGATAGATTGAAGCGCGATGTTCAGACGCCACCATTTCTTCAGCTTCTGCGCGAGTAATTTTTTCAACGGTGAGTGTAGTTCCAAGGGGAATGGCCAAACGCTCTTTTATCCATGAAACCATAGTGTGATACCACCTCGGCATGAGTGTCTGCCCAAAGAGTCGTATCCCAAAAAACCAACCAATGGCTTCAACCATTACATAGGGCGTGATCACATTTTCTTTTAAATCGTGGAAGAGCTCGTGACTTGTTTTGGCCAATTGTTGTCGTTCTAAGAATTTTTCCGAGGCTTTCCCCAGATAGGCGCGAGGAATTTCTTTCACGACATGCTTGGGCTTGAGCAAGACAGGGCATTGATCCGTTTCTTGCTCACTTCCAAATCCTTGAAAACAGAGCGGTACGCCAAAGAATCCCGCAAACCCAAATGTTTCATTCCCGCCCGCTTCCTCCAAATGCCTTCGAAAGCCTTCCGAACGCACATCAATGCAAAAAATCGCTTGAGCGAGAGGACGGGATTCAGGAGGATGCTCCTCTTGCACATCATTTTGACGGAGGGCTTGAAGGTTGGGAGAGATGGACTTCACAAAACCTTTGATGTAACTGGACTCAAAGGCTTTGAGCCATCGAGGGCCGTGAACCGATTCAGGAAAGTGTTCAACCCAGTCCAGTAAGGTTTCAAGAGCCTCTGGTCGACTATCAATGAAATCATCTATAGAAAGATCGAACACCTTGGCAAGATGTATACAGGTGATGGCTTGAGTTTCGATGGTATGTTGTTGACGCATCGATTCCCATCTAGCCCATAGACTGTCTCCACTTCGATCGATGGCGTCTATAGCAAGCGGTTCCCGAATAAATAGAGAAACGTCAAGGTCTTCAGTCAGTTCCTGCGTGAGACCACCCTCTTTCCATTCTTTGTAAAGGCCATATCCAGTGGGGTGATCATTCAAAAATGATAGGATCGAATCATACGAGCCTTGAACCCCGAGCTTTTCCCGACATGTCGTGGCGACAAGTTCTTTTTCATAAAAGAGTCGAACGGCCATATACTTGACCAAGTCGATAGGAAAAGCGCGCTGCCATTCATGCTCGGATTGTTCCGAGCGCCATTTAATGAATCCCGTCCAGCCTGATAATTGCGCCATGTGCAACGTGAGATAGTCAATCCAGAATTCTCGTGGAATCGCCATCTCGCTCAAACTATCCAATATGGCATCTTCAGCCCGATCTGGAAGGTTTTGAATTTTAGTTTTCCAATCCTGAATCCCATATAACTGGCCGGAGAGATCTTCTTGAGCCAATACCTTCCACCCACCATAAAAGGTTTTCTGTCGAAGAGGCATTGGCCAAGGGGCGTGCCCTTCATCCAAAAATCCTCCACACCACTTGATGAGTTCATGATTGATCTGATCTTGAATATTAGTCCCAATCGTTTGATCACACCATTGGCTAATTGTCTGCGCTGAGGCCAAGGCTTTGCTGTCTTTTATCGCATACTCATGAAGGGAATGCTTCCGTCTCGTTGTACAAGAGAGTGCGCGGAGTGCGTTGATGAATTTGTTGAAATGAGATTCCCTCAATGATTGCGATAAGACAGGAGCAGCCGCATCAGCAGAAACAGTTCCCGTTCCGTTAATGAAGATCATTCGTAGAACTTCCAAGTGGGAAATGTTTCGATTGCCAATAGTGACGGTCTCGTGTTGAGACATCGGCCCTATAGCCTCAGTAATGGCTTCGTCGGAAATTCGGCCTTGGTGGTAATAATCTCGAAATTGTTCATTGGAGAGATAGCCGTCACCTCCCAAAAACCGCCGACCCTGCTCTATCGCCTCCTCAAAGGGTAAATGTTCCAATCCGTGAAGTGGATTGTGATGGATAAAGGTTTGCATGGGCCAAAAATGAGAAATGGGTTCGCTCGCGAGTTTCACGATCGACAGGAGTTCCATTCGTTGGAGATCGATTGGAATGCTTGATTCTGTTTTCTCTGTCGACGGGTGAACTTGCATGTCGCAATCTGGTCCTTTCACGATTCGGGCTACGACGCCAGAGCACTGTAACTTGCACCAACAAGAATGAGAGCTAGCGATAAAATTTCAGTCACTTGAAGATCAGAATACGGAATATCGTGCCGTGCCTTTCCGAAGGCCGTGTGGTGAAGCATGTGTGAAAAGTGCCAACTTCCGAACAACCAGACAACCAAACACGTCAGAGTCACGAGAAGCAACGAGTGATTCTGCTGTTCGATCGGGGCCATCGTTACCAGCCCTGAAAACAATGGAACAATCGGAAGCAGGGTTGCCAAGCTGATAAAGAGAACGAGAATAATTCCCAGACGTGGCATCGGCGCAGCCAGTCCCGCAAGATGCCCTAAAACGTGTGTGCCAAATCGTTGTTGAACAAACGCTTCGACGAGTAATAGACCACTGATGATAAATCCAACAAGACTGCCAAAGGATATCCCCCATGATGAAAAATCTTCAAAGACACCCAGAAGTCCCCACAGAAGTGCCAGTTGAGCAATGGCAGCAAAAGCCAAGAAGCGTCGAATCTCACGCTGTCCGAGACATGTGAACGACGCATACACGGCACTCACGAAAGCCAAAACAGCCAAGGCGGAAAACATGCCTTGAGAAAGGTCAGCCTGAACAGCATGGAACTCTGCAAGGCCGAGAGAGAAAAACGTGATAACCCAGAAGCTGGGGAGCGTCCCCTTCGTTGAACTCACGGTTGTCACAAAGAGGAAGTGAAAGGGAACCAGAGGTAAAAATATCACGGAAAGGAACAGGCTCGCATAAATGCTTATTGGTCCTCCGGCAAAAGACGAAACGACGATAAGCACAATCGCAAGGGCCACTAGGGCAAAGCTCATGGTTCTCGCTCTACTTGGTGACGTAAACTGATAAAGGGTAAATGCGGTAAAACCCAATAGGCCGATGAGGAAAACATTGCTGAGAAGAGGTGGGGCAAACAATACACCAAGACTCAGGCCTAGGACAATCAGAATAGATGAAATGGTCGAGGCAGAAAATGTGGAATCCCTTTGGCCGAGCGATGCACAAAAGCCCGAAAGGAGGATAGCGAGAGAACACTGAAGCGCTGGGTAAGAATCTGTAAAAGGAGCATTCAGGAACAAGACAGCTCCAAACTCTACAGCAATACCCAACAATGCCATAAGCTGTACGCTTTGGCGAGACAAGCCAGACATAAACCCGATAACGCCAAGGAGAATGGGAACGAAGGCCACGATTATAGAAGAATAGATTGGTGAATCCATGGGCTATTCAATCCTCATTAGTAACGGTATCCGATTTTCTGCGCCCATCTGAAAATGGTCGATCCCCATCGGACATACAGGAGGTCCACATACAATCGGTTGATCAGCAGAACATAGATCTTTTGCTGAATCGTGAGAAGCCAATTGGGGTTAAGAACTCTTTGGCCTTTCGCATTCGTATATAGGACAAACCAACCTGACAAGATAAGCAACGTCGACACTAAGATAAGCATATCAAAGACATACGGATTCAACGCAGCAGCGACAAAAAATCCATCGGCGACCCCTGGGGCGGGATACAGGAAATGGGTAAACGACTCCCCTGCCCAGAGGTAGGTAAATCCAATCAGAAACATTGTACCGATCATGGCGCTCGCGACTTTCCAGGAAGCGACTGCATGCAGCCGGTATAAACTGAAGATAGCCTGGGACACCGTCACCCAGCTGAAGAAAAGAAAGATCACGGCGCCGTGAGCATCTCGCAAGGGAACGTCCAGCATGTCATGAGCGATCATTAAAATGATGAGGGGCATGATCAATGTCACCACTAATCCGGTAATCCACGATGCTTGAGCAGGAAGTCTTGCTGGTTCATGCCCTGAGGTCGAGGGAAATTTTGGCTCGTGTCGAGCTCCATGAATGACATTACCGGCTCCTAAAAATAGTGAGGCCTTAAATAAGCCATGCGCGATGAGGTGGAAAATCGCCAGGGCAAACGCCCCGAGTCCGCATTCCATAATCATGTAGCCCATTTGTCCCATGGTCGAAAATCCGAGCGTCTTTTTAATATCATTTTGCACCAGCATGAATGATGCACCGAGGAGG
>BQIY01000282.1 GCA_021604265.1 Nitrospirales bacterium | reverse complement strand
CATCAATTGACCTTGATATTGCTCTAATTCAAGCCGGCCTTCGCCCCAGAACTGACTCACAGCTCTCAGAACGTCCACCCATCGAAAATCAGGAGTTTTTTCGACTAAATTTTCAACCGGCATCGGGCCGTACAGTTGAATCAACCGTAACACGTGTTCATGAATGGCTGAGGACTGCGAGTCGGAAGCTTTCTCAAATGGTTCTTGTGGGGCTAATAACAGTTCCATACGAACCTCCATAAAGAAAATGTTGTCCGTGATCTTGAGACATGATAGCCCTGGAATATTACAGACCAAGGTGCCAAACGTTACATCAGTGTAAAATGACTATTTTGACGTGACACAGCCGCATCTTGGGATCGATACCGACTCCCTAGAGACTGGCAATTAACAGATGAAATGGCCTCATCAAGGCAATAAAAGAATTCTGCGTGAGTGGAGCATTCAGAAAGCCTTTTAGGTTCAGGCTTAGGAGGGAAGTAAAGGAAAAACTTCCTTCACAGGTTGGGAGATATCACACCGACAAACTGGCAGGCAGAGAAACATCCACGGTCGTTCCTTTTCCGAGTTCACTATCAATCTGAATCGTTCCCCCCTGGACATGGACGAGATGTTTCACAATGGCAAGACCAAGACCTGTTCCACCCTCTTCACGAGACCGAGCTTTGTCGACCCGATAAAATCGCTCTGTAATACGAGGCAGATCGAGCGATGGAATACCCTGTCCAGTATCACGAACACGTAAGATAATGTGGTCGGTCTTCGTTTCTACTATCGTTGAAAATTTAATTTCCCCGGCTGTCGAGGTATATTTGACAGCGTTGTCCACTAAATTAATTAGAATTTGCGACAAACGGTCTCGGTCTGCCCACACATGGATGGAGGGAGAAACCTGACTGATGATCGTCACGCCTTTTTTGGTTGCTTCATGTTGATAAATACCGGCCACCTCACTGACGACTTCAGCTAAGAGGACCGAATCTCGCTTTAAAGTAATTTTTCCCGTTTCAATGTCTGACAGATTCATTAAATCATTCACAAGCCGTCCTAACCGATCCGCGTGGGTCAATGCCACAGATAAGAAACGTCGATACATCTCCGGATTAGGAGTTGATTCATCGAGTAAGGTTTCTAAATACCCTTTGATCGCGGTCAATGGTGTTCGCAATTCATGCGACACATTGGCCACGAATTCTGCACGAACTTTTTCTAAACGTCGAAGTTCCGAAATATCATGCAGCACTAACACTAAGCCGCGTTGTTGATCGGTTAAAGCGAGAGGCATGGCATTCACCTCAAGCACTCGACGCTGAGGTATCGTGAGCACGACCTCTCGGCTGCAGCGTTCCGAAAGATCTAGAGATTGGCACCATTCGACTAAATCTGCCAGTTCTCGGTTTCGAACAACTTCTAACAAAGAAAAGTCTTTTAGTTGGTCATACGTAAAATTTAAAATTCGTCGAACACTCGGATTGGCCACCACTATTCGACCCTGCGCATCAAGCGCCATGACCCCTTCCACCATACTATCGAGGATAGCGGTCACCTTGGCTCGCTCATCTTCAAGCGTGTGCATTCGCTCACGAACATGCGGAGAGAGACGTGTCAGCGTCCGCCGAAGATCATCGAGTTCGTCTCCGCTGTCAGGAATTGGTTCTCTGAGGTCACACGCATGCGCCAATTCCTCAGCCGCACGTTGTACTTCAGAGATTGGCGAGAACCAATGCTTCATGAACCTCAAGACACCGCCTAAGACAAGAGTCAACAGAACCAACACCATCATGCCTGCAGGCAGCTTCATCCCGGAGAGGCTCAAACCGGCAATCACCCCGAGCGACATCACACCAACAAGCGTTACCGCTAATTTTCTCTGCAGTCGGCTGCTTACCTTCCAGTTCTTGTGCTGTTTATTCAGCGTCTGCATTAAATCGGTACCCAACCCCCTTGACGGTCATAATCCGCACGTGCTCAGGACCAAGTTTTTCACGGAGCCGTCGGACATGCACGTCAACCGTCCGTGATTCAATATCAATCGCATTCGTATATCCCCATACCGACTCAAGAATTTGATTGCGATTCAGTACCCGGCCATTGGCATCCATGAGTGCACAGAGCAAGTCAAATTCCTTCACCGTCAATTCAACTAATTGACCGGCGACTTGAACCTGATGTTTTGCTTCATCAACATCCAGCGTTCCAACCTTCTTGACTTGGCTTCCGGCCGGCTCTCGGCCGCGTCGCAACACAGCTTTGACTCTCGCAACAAGTTCCCTGGGGCTAAAAGGCTTGACGATATAGTCATCGGCTCCCATTTCCAACCCTACAATCCGGTCAACCTCTTCAGCCTTGGCTGTCAACATAATAATCGCCATGTGTGCCGTGCCAGGGTCTTTTCGGAGCATGCGACAAATCTCCAATCCATCGACCCCCGGCAGCATGAGGTCTAAAATCAAGAGATCCGGCTTTTTCTCACGTGCCAGACGCAGCGCGGACTCACCCTCCATCGCATCCAAACAGTTTAGCCCCTCTTTTTCGATGTGAAACCGGACAAGTTCCACAATATCGGGTTCATCATCAACAATCAGTACAGACTGTGCCATCACGCAGAATTCCTTTCATAGAAGATTTCATGCTTTACAACATTCCGCTCACAAGCCCCATCGTCATCGTCACTCAATGCGTTAATCACTGCATACTCTCACTATTAGAGCAGGTTAGACTATTTCCACAAGAGGGAGAAGAAAATTTTCTTCACCATTCCACGATAGTGACTCATGAACGTCAGATCAACAAGACGGCCAGCCGAGCAGCATACAATGAGAGGATCTGTTTCATTGCCGTTCAGCTCTGCGCTTTGTTGATTAAAGCAGGATCAATAGATGTGCGACACGCATGAGGTCAGATTATACATGGGCTGTGCAGCAATGCATGTCATCACGCACTCTTCACGCGTTCACGCATGACAGGACACAGCTATCAGAAGTGTATCAGGATCTTCAAAAATGAAAAAGACTGGATGGACCGCTTAGCAGATTTGCCGAACTCTATGACAGAGGAGAAGGGCAGAAAGGGCGTGACGCATCGCCAGCCATGATCAGGACCAGTTGGGGAAATCCGCGGTAAGACAAGCAGCAATGTCCGGAATCTGTATCAAATACCGCACGCCAGCGGGGAACGATTAGATGTTAATAGTCTCCATCCTCGACACCCGCCTGTTCTTCTTCCACAAAGAAATACGTATGACAGGCACGATCGAGGAGAATTCGATCAAGCGTCGGAGGGATATCTTTAAACTTCGCAATACTCACAATTTGCTCAACCAAATCACGCGGGTGACAGCTCCTCATACTCAGATGATATTTTTTGTAAATATGTTCGAAGAGATATTCGACAGCCTCAGCCATATACGGAACACCTTTTTGTCCGCACACAACCTCAAAGATATGAGCATACTGCTTCTCTGAAGGGTCCGCAATATAAACCTTGTTACGAATACGCCGAAGAAAGGCTTCATCAGCTAATTTTTGCGGCTCAAGATTCGTGGCAAAAATCACAATCGTATCAAAGGGGATTTGGAAAACTTTTCCACTATGTAACGTTAAATAATCGACCCGTTTTTCTAACGGCACAATCCACCGATTGAGTAAATCCCGCGGCCGAACCAGCTGACGGCCGAAGTCGTCAATCAAAAACACCCCGCCATTGGCCTTAATGTGAGGCGGAGCTTTGTAATATTTCGCAATGGGGTTAAACGACAAATCCAACATGGCCATGGTCAATTCTCCCCCTGCAAACTCAACCGGCCGCTGACAGAGTTCCCAGCGCGCGTCGCGTTCAACTTTTGCCTCAATAAATGAAGGGGACGATTCCACAGGTGCGTTGACGGTCACATGGGTAATTGGATCAAAAACCTGAATAATCTGTCCATCGACTTCAACTGCATACGGTATATAAATTTCTCCGCCGCCAACCATTTTCAACATCTGTCCGATAGCCTCGGCGATCACGGTTTTTCCATTACCGGGAGGGCCGTAGAGAAAAATCGGCCAACCGGAATTAATGGCTTCGCCAATTTGTTCCACCGTTTTTTCAGGTAGCACTAAGTGAGCCGTGGCCTGCTCCACAATCGCACGGTTAATTTTCAGCTTGCCAATCGGTTGACGGTTAATCATCGTCGCATAGTGAGAAAGCGGCACCGGAGCAGGACCGACATACCGGCTGATCTCCATATACGCTTGCCCCCGCCTTCTGCCCTCATCAGTGAGCGTATACCGGTACAACACTCCAAGCGGTTCGCCATGCCCCCGCACCTCACAGAGCTTATCTTTCTGAAGAATGGTGAACAGTTCCTTCATCACACTGTAGGGTAATTTCAAGAG
>BQIY01000281.1 GCA_021604265.1 Nitrospirales bacterium | reverse complement strand
ATGATCACCATTGCCACTCCAGTAAATTCTACACTTGCCATGCCTCTTTGTGATCGTATGGTTCTTCGTAACATAGATCTATGCCTCCGTCTGAATATCATAGAGTTCATTGCGATATGTGGCTTGCGCACGCATTTTGGTTGATCCGTCCGCTGAGAATAGATGTCCAACGAACGGAGTTAAAAATGTATGGTCATAATCTACCACCACACGCATATAGTCGGCGGGATTCCCGGCGTTTGGGGCAGCGGTTTCCCATCCTTCGGGGTTTTCATAATTGTTCCCAACTTTAAATATCGCAATATCGCCTGCGTTAATCGTCATCGCCCAAGACGCATTTTCCTGAATCGTTTTAATAATCGTATCTTCCCGACTCAGCGCATTCCCTTGTTCATCATTCGTCACTCCGCCTACCAATGCGATCCGCATGCCCTCACTCGTAGCGTGTTGTAGTGTATGCTCATGAAAGTAATACCAACCAAATTCGAATACTGATGACAAGAGTAGTAGAAATGGAAGTAAGAGCAATCCGATTTCCATCATCGTATTGCCACGAGAATTATTCAAATTCTCCTTAAAGAACGTTCTTGTTGTACTGAAATCTTCCATAGACTTTCCTCCTCCGATAGTCTTATTTGAAGCGCACCTCGAGCCCACTGAACGCGTAGCAGTCTCTACAGACAACTATACTTACTGAGGCTTACGCAGAAGGATGACAAGATGACTGTCAGTCCACTCTCCAAGTCCAATTCACCGGCAGACTCTTCCTGCCGGTGAAGACAGAAGAGTTACTGAAGAAGTGTGGAGAGATTCTGACGTTGATGCCCTAATCTCTTCCTTGAGATTATCCGATCCATTGATACAAACGTTCTCCTCTTTTTTTACTCGCGACCCTCGTTGATGATTCGGTGCAGCACTAATCGAGGTAATCACATTATTAAATGTGAGACCGAGAATTTCATTAAAATTTGAAAGAGCTCTCAATATCACGGCAGAGATCAACCCAGCCATCAGCCCATATACCATGGCTGTCCCACCGTTTTCTCTCTAGCATGGTTTTAACAGTAGATCTATCATCGATAATATTTCTCATAAACTATCGAAGGCCTGATATACGGTGCTCGTTCGGCCAACTCCTTGAAATATATCTTGACAACTGAACCGTCCGTTAAGAGCCTGTGGCGGCACTCATTGAGGCGGCAATATTGTTGAACGTGGTGCCCACTACATTACCAAGGGTTGTCACGGCCCCAATGATCACCGCAGCAATCAAAGCCGCCAACAATCCGTATTCCAATGCCGTGGCACCTTCTTCATCTTGGATAAGATTTTGAAATTCCGTTGCAATATTCGTTGCCATCTCCCTTCTCCTCTCGATATGACTATAACTATTAATGCGGAGCAATTCTCACTCCGACCCCCTCTTCATAAGAGGGCCGGAAAAGAATACACTTCAACTCTAATAATGACTACTGAATCGTTCTTGGCAAGTCGAAGATTAAGGGTACGAATGAAGTACCCGCCTCTCTACAAGCAGCACATCAATGACTCGCCATACGTCAAACGATATTTTGGAATTTGCTAATGTTCCTTAAGAACCCGCTGCAGCACTCATTGAGGCAGCAATATTATTGAACGTGCTGCTCACGACATTACCGAGAGTTGTCACAGCTCCAATGATCACCGCAGCAATCAAAGCCGCCAACAATCCGTATTCCAATGCCGTCGCTCCCTCTTCATCTTGGACAAATCGCATCACTTGAGTCATCGTATCTCTCCTTTCAGGCACATTGGGTAGATGTCAGTGTCGATGGTGCGCCCGAAAATTCCCATCGCTGACCTTCCTCGTTACACTTCTGTCTTGTATTGATCGCACTCAATACAGAATAGTCCTGTTCACTAGCCTTGATGAGCCAAGTCCAGACTACAGACTGCCCTATCGGTCTCAACATCACGAACGCAAAATTTCTTCATTTGTTTAGTTGTGAGTTTAGTATGTTTTTCAATCCACTGCAGGTTTCTGTCTTGATCGTTCTTGTGATTTTGTTCTCTTCTCAAAAATGAACTATTTTTTGATTTTCTCAAAACTGATCGTACCAATATGGTAGGTGCACTAGAACGGTTGTGAGGGGACGGACGAAGAGACAATCTACCCACTGCGGTCCAAGATTGTGTCCTGAGTTTTCTTGAGAACCATGCAGTGCCTTGAGCACTCACATACGAAGCAGAAGGAGAAAATAACCAAAATCTTGACGGCATAGACATGCTCCTTGACGACGTCTAGGAACTCCATCTCCGACAAGATATATTGCTTTCCCCTTCGGCAGCCCGGCCATCAGTCTCACGACCAATCCGTAGCTTTGCGTCCCAGCCTTACAACTGAGTTGCCTTTATCGGGAGAGAGTTCTTATTGACCAAATGTGACTTTGCTTATCGGTTTGACCCTAAAAAACTTGAGGTACATTTTTATCAATATTTTTTCACACAGATATTCATCACGAATAGACGCTGTTCTTACTTGTTGTGTTCTCTACTTCATACCACCCACTCGACGCTCAAGATACGCTACTGATAACCGACCTATAAAGAAAGAAACGGAAGTATCACTGCTTTCACCTAATCGCCAACACAGACGAAATCATTCCAACTACATGAAACCCCAAAGCAGACTCGATGCATACCCAATAAATGTCTTTCCCGTTTTGACTGACAATCAAATACGGGACACTCCAGAAGTCTCAATTATTTTGCCCTGCCTTAATGAAATACAAACACTGGAAACATGCCTACGAAAGGCCAATCTTGCCATTGCATCACATCATCTTCAGGCTGAAATTATTGTCGCAGATAATGGAAGTCATGATGGCTCACAAGAAAAAGCCATGGCCTGTGGTGCTCAGGTGATCCATGTTCGAGAACGGGGATATGGAGCAGCACTGATGGCAGGGATTGATAGAGCTCGCGGAAAATATGTAATTATGGGTGATGCCGATGATAGCTATGACTTCACAGCCATTTATCCATTCATAGAAAAACTTCGAGCAGGCTTCGATCTGGTTATGGGATGCCGCCTACCAAAAGCTGGCGGAACTATTTTACCTGGTGCCATGCCATGGCTTCATCGACACTTAGGAAACCCGACATTAAGCGGTATTGGCCGACTTTTTTTTCATTGTCCCGTCACTGACTTTCATTGTGGAATGCGAGGATTTTCCCGCCACTTCAGTCAACGATTAGACCTGCGGGCTACTGGAATGGAATTCGCTTCAGAAATGGTCATTAAAGCCACTTTGAACGGAGCACGCATTACCGAAATCCCCATTACTTTACACAAAGACGGTAGAGATCGATCACCCCACCTTCGCACCTGGCGTGATGGCTGGCGACACCTACGTTTCATGTTACTGTATTGTCCTCGCTGGCTCTTCCTTCTTCCCGGCTTTCTTCTTTTTATGATTGGCATGACGACCGGAACCGTACTTCTCACGGGCCCCATAACAATTAGTGGAATTACATTCGACACCAATACGTTATTGATTTCCGCTACGGCCATTCTTGCAGGATTTAATCTCATCGCATTTGGCGTATTTTCAAAGGTATTTGGAATTTCCGTAGGATTTCTTCCAAAAGACCGACTCTTCGAAAAATCTATCGGAGAGAACACTCTCGAAATCGGTATTGCTATAGGGATTTTAGTTTGCCTTTCGGGAATAGGCCTCTTGGGCCTTGGCATGTGGCATTGGCACGTCCAGCAATATGGTTCACTCTCTTACCCAGACAGCCTACGTCTCATTATTCCCGGCACAACGACTCTGACGCTCGGAATCGAAATCATCTTCTCAAGTTTTCTCATTAGCCTTCTTCAAATGTCGCACAAATGACACGACCTCAATACTATCGTGTCCTCACATCATACCTGTCAGTTTTAAATATCAATCTACTATGGTCGTGAAGGAAACACATACCCATGCCCGTCGATAGCTTAGAACGTCTGGTTCCGGAACAACTTGAACCACATGAAGTTACAGGCCAACTCACGCTTCAACTCCATCTGGAACGATATGAATTTGCTGCAGCTCAAGCCAAACCAGGACGTATCCTGGATATCGCCTGTGGGGTAGGTTATGGAACGAAAATTCTGTTTGAAGGGAGTCCCCAGAACTCCGAAGCGATTGGAGTTGACTGCTCCGAAGACAGTGTGAGCTATGCGAGGAAGCAATACGCTCATGCGAACATACAATTTATCGTAGCCGATGCCATGGATTTTTCTGATGAAAAAAGCTTTGACACTATTGTGTCACTGGAAACGATCGAACATGTTCCTGACCCTCACGGACTGATTGCTCACCTCTTACAGCTCTTACAACCAGGTGGGATCTTTATAG
>BQIY01000280.1 GCA_021604265.1 Nitrospirales bacterium | reverse complement strand
CCAAACATAGTGTTGATATCCAAACCAAAGAACCGTTTGAGGCCACGGTCGAACGTTCTGACATTTGTACTGTCCCGGCAGCTGGAGTTGTCGGTGAGGCCGTCATTGCATTCGAAATGGCCAATGTGATGGTTGAAAAGTTCGGTGGCGATACTCTAGAAGAGATGAAGCGAAACTTTGATGCCTATCAAGAATATGTGAAATCTTTCTAGCATCTGTGTCTGTGACTTCTCTCTAAGTTATTCAAATCGTTCATTGCACGATGCTGTCGTGCTCATCGATGAATATTTATATAGTCTTCTCGATCTAAAAAATGAAAAAAAATCCTCGTCAGCATTCATCTCGATTGACTGTTCCCGTGGACTTGGGTCAACGGAGTTATCCCATTCATATTCAAGAAGGGCTGCTTCATGAAGTTGGAGATTGTCTGAAGCAGTCAGGACTTTCCGGTCGCGTCGTCATCGTGACAAATCCAATCGTTCGGCAACTCTATGGAAGTGTAGTCAATACCTCTCTCAAGCGAAGAGGATTTCGTCCATTATTTCTCGAAGTCCCGGATGGAGAACGTGCCAAAACGTTAGGTTGGGCATCCAAGATTCTTGATCAGTTGGTCGCTCAGCGATTCGAACGGTCGGATATCCTTCTGGCATTAGGTGGAGGGGTGATTGGAGATATTGCCGGGTTTGCAGCTTCAATGTATGTACGAGGAATTCCTTTCATCCAGGTCGCGACCACATTAGTGGCCCAGGTCGATTCAAGTGTTGGAGGGAAAACCGGAGTCAATCATCGCTTAGGGAAAAATCTTATTGGTGCATTTTATCAGCCGAAAATGGTTCTGATGGATACTCACACGCTTCGTACGTTACCGAAGCGAGAATTCGTTGCAGGACTCGCTGAAGTGATTAAGTATGGAGTGATTTATGACCGTCAATTTTTTCAGTATCTTGAAGACCATATTGAATCGATTTTGAAGCTGGAAACTCAACCGATTCAATACCTTATAAAACGCTGTTGTGAAATTAAAGCTGAGGTTGTTGCCAAAGATGAGCGGGAGTCCGGATTGCGACGAATTTTAAACTACGGCCACACGATTGGCCATGCCCTTGAATCGATGTCTGGCTATCGCAAGATGATTCATGGTGAAGCTGTGGGCATTGGGATGGTACAAGAAGCAGATCTTGCATATTCGCTTGGGCTCTGTTCCTCCAAGGTTGTCACCCGGCAGCGAGAAATTGTGCAAAGAGCCGGTCTTTCATGTCAAATTCCCAAGATAAAATTTTCTGATTTTTGGAAGGCTATGCAACATGACAAGAAAGTGGTCAATGGGAATATTCATTGTGTCGTTCCCAAGGCTATTGGTCGAGTTGCCGTTATTCCGTTAGAGCCAAAATCTGTAAAAAAATGGTTTGTCCAGTGTCGGTAATGCTGACAACCTGCTGCTTTGTAATCACCGTGTTTATAACTCGACGAGAGAGGGGCTAATAGATAGCGTGGGAGTGATAAATGGCTGGTAAACGACCACAGACAATGGATTCTCTTAAGCAAGCGTTGCGTGAACGAACACGGGAAGTTGAGGTGTTGCACAAAATCAGCAGGTCTATTAGCAGTACCTTGGATCTCGAGTCTGTCTTGAGGCATATTGTGGAAGTCGTGGTGGAGGTCACGAAGGCCGATGCCTGCTTACTCTATTTGTTGTCAGATCGACGGGACGAATTAGTCTTGCGGGCATCCAAGAAACCACATCCGAAGTTGATTGGTCGTGTGTCGATAGGAATAGGTGAAGGGATTACCGGTTGGGTTGCAAGAGAAAATATGCGAGTCGTGATCCCCAAGAATGCCAGTGACGACCCACGATTTAAGCTCTTTAATCGTTTACCGGAAGATCGTTATCAGGCCTTTGTGTCTGTGCCGATTGAGAGCAAAGGTGTGGTAGTCGGCGTGATCAATGTGCAGCACAATCGTGCGAAACGCTACAGCGACGAAGCCTTAACGCTCCTTTCAACCATTGCGCACCAAGTGGGAGGAGCCATTGATAATGCCCGATTGTACGAAGAAATGCAGTCTCGAGCGTTACAACTTGATACCCTCTCACAAGTATCTGAGACGGTTGCATCAAACCGTTTGATCGACGAGGTTCTTCAACTTATTGTGACGACAACGGCACATATGACGAATTCAAAGATTTGCTCCATTATGCTCCTCGACGAACGTAACGGGGAACTTCGGATTGAAGCCACGCAAAGTTTGAGTGAACGTTATCGTCGAAAACCGGTTTTAAAGATTGGGCAAAGTATGAGTGGACGTGCGATTAAAGAGCAGCAACCGGTCTATGTTCCTGATGTAAAAACCGAAAAGGACTACTTCTATAAAGACCTCGCGAAACAGGAAGGGCTCTGTTCGCTGGTCTCGGTTCCCATGATGATGAAAGAGAAAGCCATTGGTGTGATCAATTGCTATACTTCGTCCGTCTATGAGTTTTCCATAGAAGAAATTAAATCTTTACAAGCGATAGCCAATCAAGCGGCTGTCGCTATTGCTCACACAAACGTGGTTGAAAAGTCATTTGAGATGCAGGAGGCCTTAGAGGTTCGAAAGCTTGTGGAACGTGCGAAAGGCTATATCATGCAATCAAGGAATCTGTCAGAACCTGAAGCCTTTCAACTTATACAGCGGCAAAGTATGAATTTGCGAAAATCTATGCGAGAAATTGCAGAAGCTATTATTCTTTCGGAAGAACTTCAAGCGGCAACGAAAGCCTAATAAATTAATTTTGAGTGAATCCTGTGAATACGAATAGTGGTTTCTTGTGCTTGACACCAGAAGAGATTGGTTGCTACTTCTTAAGAAGATGAAAGCTATAGCCGTTTCCAATAACGTCCGCCTGTTTAAAGTAAGTAATTGCGCGGGCTTGGCGACCTCAAGTGAACACCTCAGGAGCAGAACCGCGTTGAACGTCAGTTACCAATGAGGTTACGCATGATCACGCAACAATCGTCACCAAGGTCATCCTTGGAACTTATTTGAATTTGCTATAGACGTGTGAGACAATGACGTCTCATCTTGGCCGCAACATTTTATCGTAGGACAAGGGCGTCCTCACTCTAGTCGGAGTCGAGGGCGTTTTTTTATGCAAACATTTCGAATCGCCATGGTGCAAATGAATCCCATTCTTGGGGATTTGGATGGGAATATCCAATCGATTTGCCGATGGTTGAAAGAATCACGGAAAGCAAAGGCCGATGTGGTTGTCTTTCCTGAACTGGCCGTCACGGGGTACCCACCGGAAGATCTTTTGCTCAAACCACGGTTTTTGTCTGACGCGAATCGGGTGGTAGAGCGTATTGTCAGGCAAAGCCAGGGATTGAGTGTCGTGGTGGGATGCCTCACGGGTAATACGATAAATGACGCGTTGACCACTCAGACTGTGCCGACAGCGTTCAGTCATCTCTACAATGCCGCGACCGTGATTGCCGATCGTCGTATTCATGGCACATACTGCAAGCGGTACCTGCCGAATTACGGGGTGTTTGATGAACGTCGATATTTTCATGCTGGTCATACAATCCCTGTGTTTGTCATCAATGGTGTCGTGGTGGGTGTCAATATCTGTGAGGATATTTGGTACCCGGATGGTCCTGCGCGTGTGCAGGCTTTGGTCGGTGGCGCTGACCTGATCCTCAATATTAATGCCTCTCCGTTTCAGTCGGGTAAGGGGCATCATCGTGAGAAAATGCTGGCTGCCCGTGCTCGTCAAAACGGTATTCCAGTGAGTTACACCAACATGGTTGGAGGACAAGATGAATTAGTATTTGACGGCAATAGTATGATCGTGAATGAAGAGGGTGAAGTTATTGTCCGGGGCAAAGCCTTTGAAGAAGACTTTCTTGTGACAGATCTTCGTCTTGGGACTTCCAATGCCTCTCAGCCATCTGTCAAGGCAAAAGCACGGGCAGTCAATAAATTCGGGAAACAAGTTGAGCGGATCGTCGTCTCGATGACCTCACATTTCCCGAAAAGAAAAAGGCTTGAACCAAGATCGGCTCCAATGCTCGAACCGCTTGAAGAAGTCTATCGAGCCCTAGTGCTTGGCGTGCACGATTATGTACGAAAGAACCGGTTTACGAAGGTGCTGATTGGTATCAGTGGAGGAATCGATTCTGCGCTCACTGCCGTTATCGCACGTGATGCGCTTGGCTCAAAAAATGTTATCGGGGTCTTCATGCCTTCGTCATATACGTCTCAGGCCAGTCGAGTTGATGCGCGGGCATTGGCTAAAGAACTTGACATGGAATTGCTGAATATTCCGATTCGCCGCCTGTTTCATTCCTATCTTCGATTGCTTGATGGAGTATTTGAAGACAGACCTCCGGATACGACAGAGGAGAATC
>BQIY01000279.1 GCA_021604265.1 Nitrospirales bacterium | reverse complement strand
CTTCTTTCGCAGACAGGATGCGAATATTGTCCCCTTTTTCAGTCTGTACAAACACCTGTTTCATCCTTCCGTCTTTCACGTCAATGTCTTTCATGAAGAGAACGAATGAGCCGTCATTCTTTTTTCGTTCATAAAACCGGCCGGCTTCAAGATCTGATACACGAAACCCGGTGTCGGCTTTGGCTTGAAGTTCGTAGCTTTGTTGATATGCCCATGGGCGGATGAACAGAGATAAACAGCCGACAAGAAGTGAGAGCGCGAGGGCAAACAAGAACACCACTTTGACGGGTTTCAAGGGACTGATCCCGCAGGCGGAAAGAGCCGTCATTTCTAATTCCAAATGAAGACGCCCGAGTCCAAGGACGATGGATAACAGGAGGGCAACCGGAAGGAGCACTTCCAGAGCGATAATGACCTTGAAAATGATGAGGGTGAAGATCATGCTGGACGGCAGTTGAGCTTCGACGGCGCGTCCTAAGAAGCGAACCCAATTAAAGCTCACAAACATGGTAATGAGGATCGCACAAATGCCGAGGAAGGGCTTGAGAATTTCTCTGGCGAGATAGCGTTCTAATAACATCATGCTGACTCAATGTTTAGGATTACCGTATCATGATTCGAGGCATTGTCGACGAGTATAAACCCAAATGAGATGAAATCCCGATTGAAAAATCTCCAGGGAACGTTCTTCTCACGATCGCTTTATGCCTAAAGCCTGTTTTGTCCTGGTGGAGATGGGTTTTTCCGATGTGATACGGAAGAGTATTGAATCTTAGGGCGGATTGACAAGAAAAAAGATGAAGTTCTTGGTGAATTTCAAAAATGAGACGCAATGTGGTAGAAGAGAGGGTGGGACAATCATTCTAATATAGGTGATCATGAAAACGATTATTTTGAGTGCGGGTCAAGGTCGACGGTTATTGCCTCTCACAGCTGAAAATCCCAAATGTCTCCTGCAAATAGGCGGAAAGTCTCTTCTGGAATGGCAATTACAGGAACTGCGTCAATGCGGCATTGATCAAGTGTCTGTTGTCGTGGGGTATGGCGCAGACAAAGTGGAACAGCTTCTTCAGCAACAGGGGTATGAGAGTTGGGTTCGTACTATTTTCAATCCTTTTTATGCTGTGGCTGATAATTTGGGGAGCTGCTGGGTGGCACGAGGGGAAATGACGGATGAATTTATCTTGTTAAATGGTGATACGCTGTTCGAGTCTGCCGTGCCTCGGCAATTGCTGGCCTCACCTCGTCAGCCGGTGACGCTCGTGACGGATTCCAAGGGAACGTATGATGCTGATGATATGAAAGTCATTCTTGATGGGACGAAACTGGCACGGGTGGGGAAAACCATACCCATTGGCGAGACGCATGGAGAATCAATCGGCATGATGGTATTCCGTGATGAAGGACCAACAATTTTTCGTCAGGCCGTTGAACAGGCGTTACGTCGACCGGAGTCTTTGAAAAAATGGTATTTATCGATCATTGATGAGTTGGCCCAAGCAGGCGCGGTGTGGACCAGCGCTATTCGCGGGCTAAAATGGGGAGAAATTGATAGTTCAGCTGACCTTGATCATGCGCATAAACTGGTTGAAAGCTTACATGATTCAGAAATTTCTTAAGTGTCGACAGATCGTTCCCGCACAATGCTCTCAACAAGTTTCCAGTCAGCCACCGTATCCACATCAACGGCCGCTTGCGGGAAAGGGAGAGAGACGGTGTGAATTTTGAGGTTGAGTTTTTTTGATATGCCGTCCAGCCCTTGAGTCAACGACAGGTTCCCTGTCAAAAATCGTAAGACAGCCATCCAGCCGAGCGTGCCGATAAGACGAAGCGGTTTTTTGCGTTCTTGTTCGATTTGCTGCCAAAATTTCGCCATTGTTCGACCTTGTGGAGTAAGGAAGGCGAACAAGTTGCATCCGCAATATCCTTGATCTTTGAATTTCATCACGGTTCGCTTGGATTGAGGGAAGGCCTCTTGGACGATATCATAGGGGACCAGGCCGGCAATCACATCGCTCTGGCTGGCCTGAGCCGCGGAACAAAAATAATCCACCATTTCAGGGGTGAGTAAGGCATGATCGGCTGTCGTAACAAGGATGGGTGTCTCATGCGGAATGGACTGCATGGCAAAGGCGGCGCTGGTGCTGGGAGTCGACTGAGGTGCAATCCACTCGATTTCTTGTGAGTCAATGCGGTTACGGAGTCTGGGTTCTTGATCAATGATGGACGAACTCGGGCCGCAAAGAATTCGACGTGAGATGGTTTGTGCTGTCTTGAGTGTGTCAAGGACACGAAAAACCATTGGCGTATTTCCGACCGGAGTTAACGCCTTACAGGGCACCCCGGCCGCTTCAGCGACAGGGTCGTGAGCGCCGCGGCTTCCAGCTAATACGATGGCGGTAAACGTCGAATGATGTGATGTGGCTGTGATGATTATTGGCCGTTTGTCAGGTGTTTTTCATACATGCGATACGTTTTGTACTGTTCGCATCCGATTGCCTGCAACATATTTTTCATGCCGATATTATCTTCCAGGATCCATGACAATTCGACGTGTTTGATGCCCCATTTTCGTCCTGCCTGCCGAACAGAGTCAATCATGCCGAATGCCAGTACGGCTCCTAATGGTGTGCCTTGGTACTTTTTGCTGACACCCATTAAGACCACTCGTGCGGTTTGAGGGTGTGAAACCTTGAGACGCCAGAGAAATTTTATCCAGCCTGTTGGAAATAAGCGTCCATTGAGATCTCGGATGAGTTCATTCACATTGGGGAAGGCGACAAGCATGGCTTCCGGTGTTCCGTCAACTTCGGCGATTTGAACAAAACTGTCATCGACTAATAGCCGTAATTCCTGGCCAACCGCGGCAAATTCTTCGTCAGAAAATGGAATAAACCCCCAATTATCGGACCAGGCTTCTTCGAAGATGCGGTGAATGGTTTCGAGTTCATTGTTGAAATCGGTCCGTCGCAGTTGACGAAATGTGACAGACGATTCGGCTTTACGAATTGCCTTTTGCATAACGGATGGAATGACGAAGTCAAGATCAACTCGATACGCGAAGAGGTCTTTGGCTTTTCGATAGTCGTATGATTCAATGTGCTCTGGGTAATAGGGGAGGGCATGTCCCATCATGACCATTGGAGGTGAGTTGAGCCCGTCAATAAGCAGTCCGCATTCCTGATTGATGGAGAGGTTGAATGGCCCGAGGGCTCGGCGCATGCCTTTTTCTTGTAGCCACTGTTCAGCCGTTTTCAGCAGCGCATGGAACACCTCTTGATCATCTTGCGCTTCCAGCATTCCCCAAAATCCAGTGTGATCTCGATAGCGTTCTTGGTGAAATCTATCGAGTTGCGCACTGATGCGCCCAACGGGCTGATCGTTGCGGTACGCGATCCACAATTGAACTGTGGCATGTGCGAAGTAGGGATTCCGTTTTGACAGATGTTGTTTCCGTTCAAAGAAGAGCGGAGGGACCCAGCATGGATCATTTGCATAAATGGACCACGGGACACGAATGAACTGTTCGACAGTTCGAGAATCTTCTACGGGAAGAATGCAAAGTGCGTTGACCTCATCGGTCGTAAGCGACTGGTGAGGTCCGGTGTGTGTGTTTGAACCCATCTGAGCACGGTCGGACATAATCTTGGGATCAACGTCAGTCGTTATCGGCAATGTATGAGTTCTCGGTTGAGAACGTTCATTGTCGATAGATGATGTCCAAAGGACTGTTGTGTGTGGGCAAGACGAATCAAAGTTGGACTGTTGAGGCTGATGCGTGTGAATGAAAAAATACTATTGACCGGTTTCGGACAGTTTGGCGACCCAGGGGTAGCGATCGCTTTCTTGTTCGCTATACCCTAGGTTAAAGACTGTAGCGCTTGAAGGGACATCTTGTGATTGTCCGTAAAACGTGCCGGACAGTTTATCCCAGAAGTAGTTGGTGATACCGTAATTGCCGTGTTCGTTGTGAAAATGATGGAGCAAATGCAGCCGTTTAATCCTTCGAAGAAATTGAGATTTCGGCACGTAGCGTAAGTGCTGAATGCAATGACAAAATTCATAGACCAATGTTGTCGCGAGACCAGCGGCAAAGGCGGCGGCGGCACCTTGATAACCCCCAATGAAGTTGCCGACGGTCATCGTGACGATGGCGACGGTCGGGAGGGTGGTATAGAGGGCTCCAAAGAGGACTCGAAGATTATTGGGATCTTGATGATGGTCAAAGTGAATCCGTTTCCATAAAGCCGCAGTCAGTGGTGATCGGTAGAGAAACTGTCCGTGCAGCACAAATCGATGAAGGAGGTACCAGACTGCTGGATAGACAAGGACTGCGGTTATTGCTGCAACAAGTAATAGCGACCAATGAGTTGACGTCTCTTTGGCCCATGGA
>BQIY01000278.1 GCA_021604265.1 Nitrospirales bacterium | reverse complement strand
ACCAAGTCTTTCCGCCTTCCTCCTTCCGCAAACGTGGCAACATGCTGCCAATTCCGTGCTGTCCCGCCCGACTCGAAATCTATACTATGCACCGGGACGGCGATCGTTCCATTTCCCAGCACTTCGGCGATGACTCCAGATTCCTGAGCAATCGGTCCCCAAGGCCCCTGGATCGGTTGGTGAAAGTCTGGACCCTTCCGCGTCACGGCCCGCACGCGCCAGACGACGTACCCCCGATCAAAAATCAGTGGCAGCGCATACCTTGAATCCTCTACTGGAATTCGAGTACTTTCAAAACGGAAATCAAACGTTAGGGCCTCTGGATTGCGTCGGATTGCCGGAATCGTCTCGTCATTCGTCACATATCCATAATCATTCACATGCGTCCATTCCACTTCATACTGCTCAGCCCACGAGACCGGTTCCCAACTCAAACGGATCTCTCCATGATGTGTATCGATCTCGGGCGCGCTCACCACAGGAACAGTCGGCGATTCTGGCATCTTATAAAATTGTTCTTCTTGGACCCGTACATCCAGCACAAAATGCTGAAGGATGTCTGGATCTTCAACGGGTTCTTCCTCACCTTCGTGATACGCTTCCGTTACCCTAAAACTCTCGACAACCACTGAAAGGTATTCCGTGTTCTCTGCCTGATGAAGATCTTGTGTGCGATATCGCGTCCCTGCCTCCGGATCATAATCCACCTGTAGCGTAACGCTTGAATCACGACAACCTTCCCCTGAAGTGACTGAACACGCAGTCATGGCAAGCTGTACGTTCGCTCGATAGGCCAACCGTAGTGGAGGTGTGCGAATTCCGCCATAAGGTTCGACTGCCAATGAGACCCAAGAACGGGAATGGGCGATAGAAAACTTACTTTCCCATCCCGGGGTAATGTCGTGCTCCGCATTGAACACCCGATCATCAAATGCAGTTGCACGAGTTCCCACTACCAGATCAGTTCCAATTAGATGTGGCGCTGAGAATTCTGTGGTGCTAGCATCCGCACTCGACCCGATGAGACACACGAATCCCCAGACGAGTACCGTTCCACTGATTACGTTTCGTTTAAGGGTTTTCTGAGTATTTCGGCGCACCACGGGAGGCCTCTTTTATCGTCATCGTGCCCTCAACCGTTTCTTGTTTCACACGAGACAGGGCACCTTCTTCGTCATAGTCATAGAAGGTGGAATAGTTATGTGTGTCGAGCGAAGCCCGAAAGCGTAGATCGATCGAATCATAAACATAGGTATCCATCTGCGCATCAAAGGGATGAATGCGAATATCGTCGAACCAGGCCACGACATCACCGCTAATGAGTTGAACATCAATTGACCCTGCGGTCTCTGAGACTGAAAATTCGCCCCAAATGCGTTGCCATCCATCGGTGGCAATTCCACTAGGCTCAAATTCTGTTTGCAAACCTCCTGTTGTGATCTTAATACGCGGTCCAGCATCCGGAACAAGATCAGGAAGCGAACCTGGCCGACTGCTGGTCTGTACCCACGCACTGATCAAGTAATCCCCAGGTAACGGACTAAACGGTTGAATGAGGTCGCAGTGCTGAAGCCTATACACGGGGGTTGTAGGGATGGTTCGGCCTTGGTCACAGGGCGGATTGATCGCTCGTGCGAGACTGATCGACTCACGATTCAGTCTTAGACTGTGCCGTCCTGAGTGACTCTGAGTGGAATCCACCGATGAAGGATCTGCTCGATACTGAAAGCTCCAATGTGTTGGTGCCGTACAGGTCCCCGGCGGTTGAATAAGATTTGTATACCCGTAGTCTTCGAAATCTTCCACCGCAATTTGGGAAGCGCGCGAATTACCAGCTACCGCCTTGGGAACACTAAATTGAAACCCTGCAAGTTGTGCAGCATATCGACGCAGCGCGTCTTGACTTTCTTTGACTTGCCCAAAGGGATCAATCACTGTGGTTTTTTCTGTCCAATGCCATCTATCTCGACTGTGATTTTCAAAACGCGACCAGAATGGCTGAAAAGGCACTTCTCTCACCTCAAACAGTCCAGCCTCGATACTACGCTTGAAGGGAACGCGGTTGGTGAGATAGGCCCACGACTTATACGGCCTCCAATTCCCTAGAATCCCTTCTACAAAAGGATTGACCGTCGTACCCTCTGGCAACTCACATTGATATTGAGGAAGAAACACTTCCATTGGAATCTTGCACGCCCGTATAGGAAAACACGACGACTCTCCATAGATCGCTTCTTGCGTTTCTCCTGTACCGGTTAGCATCAGGAAATGAGAAGAACTTCCACACGCTGAAGGGTCCACCCGCCGATAGTCCATGGTATCGAACCTCAATGCATCCAATTGGGCTTCGGTCAATTCCCCTCTTGGATTTCTGAGCGTAACTGAACAAAGAGGCTCCCCTTCTATATTGGCAATAGTTCCCGTGAACATACTGCCTTCGCGTTGTCCTTTCCAATGCGACCAGCCCGGCAATCGTTCATTGAGATACTCTCTGACACCGGACAAATCTTCTCGCACAGCATCACCCATCAAAAGCGGGGCGAGTTCAACCAATCGTGTTTCTAAATGGTCCACACGCTGTAATTCTCGAAGAAGATCTACTAACGCTACGTGAGATGGCGAGGGTTCCGCGCCAGTGGTTGGTGGGACACGACGAAAGTTTAAGGATTCACACTGGCACGTAGGTGGTTGGTTTGACAGCTTATACGGACCATAGCTTTGCCAGTGTTGCGCATACTCACGAGCCGCGGTATCAAGAATTTTTTCGAATTTCAACGTTCTCTCGCCTGCATTTAGGGGGGAAGACAGGGTTGTGACATGTCCAATATCCAGTGTCTGCTGATTGCGATGGCCTGAACGAATGATCTTGATGTCTAGCGGACGAGTGGCCCCAGTTTCTGGACAGACAACCGCCGGGATTGGATCACCATTTCGATCAATGAGCCGCACTCTTCCCTCTTCAACTCGCCAGACCCATGCATGAAAACCTTCAACAGGATCGCTCCCAGATACCGCTTCACAAAGTGAATCAGAATCCTGACTAGGACGAAGCATGAGTTCATCCCCTGCAACTAGATGCAACGCGGCATTATTAGCGACTAACACTCCAGGTTCAGGGAGAAACAGCCCATTGGCCCTCAATCCCTGATTCATCCATGCGCCACCCATGCCCAATTCTTCGAAATGGGCTGGGATACGAGTGGTATAGCGATAGGTCCCATGTTCCGTTTGCGTCCGTGTGATAACAACATTGCCAGTTTCCGCATCCCATACCTCATTAAAGGTCGAAAGACTGGCCCCTGAATCATGCGCACGAACTTCATGCAGCAAACCCGTCCGATAGATGGCTTTTGTGATGACCGCAGACCGAAAGCGCGTGGATTCAGAAGAATACTCGGGATAGGGCATCGGCACCACAATTGGAAAGACCCCGGCCAGGAATCCGTCTGCGTTGATTTGACCACCAGGCGCACTCACGTTAGTGAAATGTTCCCTTGCATCCACCATCACGTCATACGTCAATCCAATGGGTTGTTCAACAACTTCCGCACCACCAGATTCAGTCTTCACCAGCGTTTTTCTTATATTCTTGCGCTGCGTAAGATCCGTTTCAGAGGTGAGATAATGATAACTGTACCCGGAGATCGGTTCTCGCGCAGGGCCTTCCTGAAAGACCCATGTCGCTTTTGGTTTACCATGCATATCGTTGAGTTCAATGACATACCCTTGGCTCACCGTTCGTTTATCAAGACTCAGAGGAATCGGGAGTAAAATGTCGGGAGTAATCGTCGTATAGGGACGGATATTTGTGTACTGGACACGGACGGGAAATTCCTTGGCTGTATGAAATTCATACACGGTAGACCCCGTCCCAGGGATTCGTGGGTCTGGTGTCAGGTGACGGACTGTGACGCGTCGATACCCCACGACGGGGGAGGAGTAGAACGATTCACCGATGGGACCGAGTTGAAATAACTGATCATCATTATGTTCATACCACATCGGCTCGACAAACGGATTTTCATCTCCACCGACGAGTGGCTCGTACGCCGCCACTCCAGAGCTAATTGCTTGCGTACCATTACCTTGCTGTTCAGCGATCGTGTAGGAATACTCTTGGATGTATGACGTATCGACCCGTTCACGGTCGGCACGTGTGTGTTGTGACATCCTTCCCCATTGATCATTCAAGGTGATTCGTTTGACACGCGAGCCACCCCCAATCTTCTGCTTGGTCGGGTGGTTGAGCCGCATGAAAGAGGTCGCTAAGTCAATACGATTAGCTCGCTCCTCTTCCAGCATTTTGTTATTGAACCCCGTGATTGCCGCCCAGAGCTCTGTGAAGAACCCCCCAATGAGGCGTGGTAGTGCAACAACGAGGGTCGTAGGATTGCC
>BQIY01000277.1 GCA_021604265.1 Nitrospirales bacterium | reverse complement strand
CACGGGTAAGGGATGAGAGAAAACCGTTCGATCATCCACAGATCTTTGTGCCCAATGGCCATCCGGGGAACGAGTTTAGCGTAGGTAGCGAGAATGGGATCCTGGCTGATGACGACCGGGTGTCGATCCCTGCAGTGGGTAAAGATGGGCGGCCGAAGGAAGGGCTACCGCCATTACAACCGTTTCTCGTCGGCAGCATCGGTGACCCAGCAGATCCTCCAGATCCAGCCGATGCCTCATGTGCCAATGGGAAACCAACCTTATTGGAATTTGAGTACACCGGCTTATCCTGTTCGGCCACAACCAATACCCAAGACGGAAAGGTGAAGTGTGCCGGTGATCCGAATGGTGCAGAACCGATAACGCTAGAAGTGACCAAGGATGCCGACAAATTACTTGTAAGCCCAGCCAATGAGTCGGTTAATGTGGGAGATCGAGTCAGCATTCAGAAGTCCGATGGAAAGGAATTAAAGGACTTGAAGTTTGACATTCGCCAGGGAAGTACCGTGCATCAAATCCTGGAGCTGAAGGCCGACTGCTCGAAGCCATTGAACATCAATGATCAGTTCGGAAGCGTGAAGTTGAAAATATTCGTACCTAAATGATAGCGACTTTTACTAATAGATGATTAAGGAATTAGTAAATTAAGCTATTCCTGATCGAATCAGATCGATGTTCGGTAAGGGGTGGAGAATTAGTTGAGCTGATTCTCCACCAATTTGCTGTAAGTCAGCGAAAACATTTCACGTGATCATCACGTGCAGGTCATCGTTGAATGCTTAGACCTTTCAATAGCCGGAGCCGCTCATCAACTCTTTGTTCTAGCCCAACAGAGCAACACACCTGTTGACATCCTGATCAACAATGCGGGGTTTGGCATGTATGGCGAATTCGTCCATATGCCGCTACCTCACATCCCAAAAATGCTTCAGTTGCACATCAACACAATTGTGGAAAGTACCCGACTCTTTTTACCTGCCATGATAGAACGCCGGTCAGGAGCAATTATCAATGTCGCGTCTGTGGCCGGATTTCTACCCATTCCCTACATGACTGAATATGCAGCCACAAAAGCCTTTCTCATCACATTTTCCGAAGCGCTCGCTGAAGAAGTTCGAGAGTCAGGCGTCACCATTCAAACCTGCTGCCCAGGGTCAACCGAGACAGACTTTCACCGCACGGCAGGCTATCGTCCAGCCAATCCATTGGGATCCCAGACGGCTCAAGAAGTTGTGCAGGCATCTCTCACAGGACTCGACAAGCACCGTTCCCGCATTACCGTTGGATGGCAAGGCTGGCTATCCGATATGGTCTCACGGTTTCTCCCTCGATCCATGATGATACGAATGGTTGGTAATCAAGTGAAGCCACAAACACGAAATTAAGACACTACCTCAGGACCCTGTCCCGGCAGACCATACATCGAAGACCGGTCAGAATAACAGGCTCAATCTCTCCATTTGTAACGCAGCCATTCCTGAAGGTATCAGCATTGACTCATACCCGCAGTCTCACACAATACACTCTCACCCAAACTCAACATGGCCTCCAATGCCTTACTGACACGCCCTCCATCAGAATGCCGTCTTCCGAGAGCTGAAACGTTGACATTACAGTTGATTACCTGCCGTTTTTTCACAATTGTGCAGCATGTGAGTACAGGCCCTTCAGACAACAGACCTCAAAGATCGTCCACAATCAATATTCAACAGAAAGCAACCGATGAGGTGTATGAATAGAAGCAACCTCAGGTCGAGCCGGCGAATGATAGACCTCGTCAAGCATCATTAACATTACCCTTAGGAATGCTATGACTTAATGAATGCAACATATAGACAAACAGTTGCGTCCGATCTAAAAACGCTTAGCCTCACAGGATTTCTCTGTCTTCTCTCAGGATGCATGGTCACTCCGACTGTGCTGACCACGACAGAAATCAACTCACGGGTTGATCAAGATCTCCAACAATTGACGATCGATCAAGAACCAGTCATGGCTCCGATTGATCTGTATGAGGCCATGGCCCGTGCACTGAAATATAATCTCGATGCCAAAGTGGAAGTCATGAAAACCATGCTGACGCATCAAAGTCTTGACCTGGCGCATTACGACCTTCTGCCCAAACTCGTGGCCAATGCCGGCTATGATGGAAGAAGTAATTTCAGCGGTGCCCGCAGCCGGTCCTTACTGAGCGGACAAACCTCGTTAGAACCGTCAACCTCCTCAGATAAAAACCTGTACAGCGCAGATCTGTCATTAAGCTGGGATGTGCTCGACTTTGGACTGTCGTATGTTCGCGCAAAACAGGCCGCGAATGACATCTTGATTGCAGAAGAAGAAAAACGTCGCGTCGCCAATCGAGTCGTACAAGAAGTTCGCATGGCCTACTGGCGAGCCGTCAGTGCCGACCGCATGCTGGGCCCACTGACGCATCTTGACGATTGGGTCACCAAAGCCCTCAATAATGCCCAAACCATCAATCGGCGACACTTGGATTCGCCTCTCAGCTCTCTTCAGTATCAACGAGAGCTCATGACCACACATAACGAGATTCAAAAACTGCATCACAAACTGTCATTGGCCAGAATAGAGTTAGCCACCCTCATGAATCTTCCACCGGGAGAAACCTATGAACTGGTCCTCCCGGAACACCCTGCCACCATACCCGGCATCACGATTGCGCTGGAAACGCTGGAACGGCAGGCATTGGAAAATCGTCCGGAACTCCGGACCATTGACTATCGTAAACGCATACAGGCCCAAGAAACCAAAGCCGCCATTCTGGAAATGCTGCCGAATCTCAACCTTCAATTCGGCCCGAACTACAATAGCAACTCATTTCTCTTTAACAACCATTGGCTGACCTACGGGGCAAAGATCAGTTGGAATCTTCTGAATCTGTTTCGAAAACCGGCTCACTTCAAAATGCTCGAAGCTCAAAAAGACGTGCTTGACGCACAAAGCCTCGCCTTAACGATGGCCGTCATGACTCAAGTCCATGTCAGTATGGCGCAACTCACGGCAGCACAAATAGAAGTGCGCAACACCCGACGCTATCACGAGACACAGCAAAAAATCAGTGAGCACGTTCAAACATTTTGGGCCGCTAATCGCTTGAGCGAACAGACCGCCATTCGAGAACGGCTCAATAACCTTCTTGCCGAAATTCGCTTTAATGTGGCCATGGCCGACCTCGAAGCCGCCTATGCCAACCTCTTAGGAGCCGTGGGCGAAGATCCCGTTCCCTTTGTGACGCCGGACACTAGCATGACCGAATTAGCAAAAGCCTTACGAACACGATGGAAACAGTTCATCAAGACTGATACAGGCGGCACAGGCACTGCACAATCGTCATGAAGAACACTCGCAACCAACCATATCTTCAACACGTTGCCCGGCTGAGCATACTGAGCATCAGCCTCTTCACGATGATACTCGGAACCGCCGAAGCTCGAAGTACATTACCAGCCAAACGGCAGGCCTCGGAGTTGGACTCCATTCGAGGAATTATCAAACCTGCCGTCAGTGCAACAATTTCCAGTGAAATTCAGGCGCGCATCAGTCACCTCCCTTTCAGAGACGGTCAACGTTTTCACAAAGGTCAAATTTTAGTGCAGTTTGCATGTGCCAAGTACAAAGCCGAACTCTTGGCCGCACGCGCAGAATATGAAGCGAGGCTCAAAACCTTAGAAAACAATTTGGAGTTATCCAAACTGAACGCCATCGGACAATTAGAAGTGGACATATCCAAAATTGATGTCAAAAAAGCCATGGCCTCCATCTACCTTTCACGACTCAACATCAAGCATTGCCGCATTCGAGCTCCATTTTCCGGTCGAGTCGTCAAAACGTTCGTGAACCAACATGAAAGCGTCAATCCATACGATGAACTCCTGAAGATCCTAGATGATCGTCGTTTTGAAATCGAACTGATTCTTCCATCATCTTCACTACGTTGGCTCAAAAAAGGCATGCCGTTTCACTTTGTCGTTGACGAAACCCATGAGACATTCAACGCACGAGTCACAGAACTCGGCGCGAGCATAGATCCGGCCAGTCAGACAATTCGGGTAATGAGTGCCTTCATCTCAAAGCGAAGATCCGTTATCTCCGGAATGAGCGGCAGCGCCAATTTCCCTGATAACCCCGGAAACCTCACAACACTCGACGCAAACAACAAACCCAAAATACCTCAACGGCTCATGAGACAGACAACCCGAAGGAAATCTCTCTCGACCATAAAAAAATAACAGAAGCCGGCCAATCGTATTGGTGACCATCAGGCCGCATGACCATTCCACTATCAACATGAAACATGACCTCACAGGTGGCATAATCGAGAAGGAACCTGAACAGATTTCACAGGATTCCCCTCTCACGCGTCCAACAACTGACGAGCACCCCCAGCAAG